>CAYYEC010000031.1:11924-15441 GCA_964470745.1 uncultured Eubacteriales bacterium
CCTATTTCTGTAATTTGTAAAGATGGATTTATTTATACTGTAAATTTATAACCAATGCCCCATACTGTTTGAATATATCTGGGGTTTTTGGGGTCATCTTCTATTTTTGTCCTTAAGTGCCTTATATATACCATGATTGAATTGTCATCAATAATAGTATCACCCCATATATTTTGATAAAGCTGTTCCTTTGAAAAGACTTGATTAGGATGTTCGATGAAAAATTTCATTAACATTGTTTCTTTTGAGGAAAGAAAAATTTCTTCATCATTTCTAAAAAGTTTATAGGTATTTAAATTGAAGATAAAGGGATCAGCTTTAAGCTTCGTAGATTTTTCTTTTACATCAATCAGCTCTTTATTTCTACGGATATGTGCTTTTACCCGTGCACATAGTACAGCAGGACTAAAAGGCTTAGTAATATAATCATCTGCACCTATTCCAAAACCTAAAATTTTGTCATAATCTTCAATTCGACCACTAAGTATAAGAATTGGTATATTCACACCTTCACTTCTAATTATCTTGATTATCTCCAATCCGTCCATGTCCTCCATCATAATATCTAAAATGATTAAGTCAAATGAATTTTGCTTAATTAATTCCAAGGCTTCTTTTCCACATGTCGCCTCGAAAGTAAGAAAATTTTCTCGTTGAAGACTTTTAATTATTACTTTTCTTATATATTCTTCATCATCAACAATCAATATCTTTTCTTTACTCATCTTGACACCTCTCTTTTCAATATTAAGTATACAATATATTTTTAAAGATAAATCTTAAAAAATTTTAAGAAATTCCTTAAACAATTATAAGGTTTATACAGAGTTTTTTAAGATTCACCTATTATAATAGTAAATATAAACAAAACAACAATAATAATTATACATTGTTTTGTACATTGTGAATAGATAGATATTAAAATTGGTAAATATTTAACTTGTTATTAACAAATTTTTGAATACTTTGTAAAACAGAAATTGATTGACATAAGTATGATATAATTTAATATAAAAATTTCTGGGAGGTATTCAATAATGAAGTTTTTTCAGCAGGTGAGTTTTTCAAAATTCACAGCTAAACAAAAAATTATGTTTATAATTGTCACTGTTGTTTTATTAATTGTTTTATTAAGTAGAATGGTTTATTTAAGTTATACAACCTATAGAGATACAATTATTACACAGCAAGAGAATCATTTATTAACAATTGCAAAATCGGTTTCAAGAAGCTTGGAATTGTTTGTTAATGAAAAGGAAGATAATCTGAATATCATAGCAAACGATCCAAAATTTCAACAACAGTTGAGTTACTATTATAAGGGATATTCCCTTGAGCCATATATGTACGATTTGAAATCATTTTATGAGGTACAACAAAATGGGATAGAAGCAATTTGTTTGCTAGACAATAAGGGGAAATTATTATTTGACTACCCTAATAATAAAAGTAAAGACAACTTTATTCAATTAGATCATCCGGATGTTTCTTATGTTTTAAGTGAGCAGAAACCTTACATTGGAAATGTGTATAAAAATAAATCTGGTAATCTTGTTATAAATATTTTGGAACCCATATTTTATTCTAGTAAGTTTCAAGGGATGTTAATTAGCACTTTAAATTTAGATATAATATACGAATTAATGGTTCAACCTGTAAAAGTAGGAGAAAAAGGCTATGTAATGGTAAAAGATGATGATGGGATAATTCTGATGCATCCTGCCAAAGAACAAATTGGGATTGACGTTATAGATACGCGAAAAGAGATGTATCCTGATTTTGATTTTTCAGAACTGGAAATGCTTATTAAAAAGCAATTGGCAGGAGAAGAAGGAACCATGATTTACCACTCGTATTGGTGGACCGATAATAAATTGGTTAGAGTGAAAAAGCTAAATGGTTTCTCGCCTGTTCATATTGGAGATAGCTTTTGGGTTGTAGCAGCTACCATGTCATATGATGAAATTGCCGGACCTATTAAGGATAATTTATTAAGTATATTGAGCATTGTACTTGTTTTTATAATTCTGATTTCCTTTAGTATTTTTATAATTGTTAGGATGCAAAAAAATAAAGAAGCTCTTGAGATAGAAACAAAATATTTAAAAGAGCTGAATGAAGCAGCTGAAGAACTGCGAAAAAGTGAGGCTCAGCTGCAGCATTCTCAGAAATTGCAAACTATAGGAACGTTAACTGGTGGTATTGCACATGAATTTAATAATTTGTTAACACCAATACTTGGGTATTCGGAGATAATACTTAACGATTTATCAAAAGAAAGTGATTTGTTTGAGGAAATAAGTGAAATATATGATTCATCAAAGCGGGCAAAAGATTTAATAGAACAAATACTTATATTTAGCCATAGAAATAATACTATCATTAAGTTTAAGCCTGTAAAAATCAATGAATTAGTAAAAGAAACTTTAAAATTAGTTAGATTAACTTTGCCAAGTACTATAAAAATAGTAGAAAATTTCGAAGAGAATTATGGATATATTCTGGCTAATTCTACACAAATTCATCAGGTTCTTATAAATTTGTGTACAAATGCCTTCTACGCAATGAAAGAACATGGCGGAGATTTGGAAATAGGTATGAAAATTGTTTATAAAGATGAAGAAGAGAATTTGAGGAATGATGGTTTAACACATAGATCATTTGTGAAAATATCAATTAAAGATACCGGATGTGGTATAACTGATGAAACTATGAAAAAGATTTTTGATCCATTTTATACTACAAAAGCAGTAGGAGAAGGTACTGGTCTGGGATTATCAGTTGTTCATGGTATCATTGCAAAACACCAGGGGAAAGTTACTGTTGAAAGCAAAATAGGTGTTGGGAGTACTTTTAATGTATATTTACCAAGAATTGAATCTGAAGTACAAGATGAAAATTCAAGTAAGGATATTGTTAATAGAGGAAAAGAATCTATTTTAGTAGTTGATGATAAGGCAAAAATTGTGAAAGTAATGAAGAAGGGGTTAGAACAGTTTGGCTATGATGTAAGTGTAGAAACCAATAGTCTAAAAGCCCTTAAGACTATTAGCAATGCCCCATATAAATTTGATCTTATTATAACGGATCAAACTATGCCTAATTTGGAAGGGACAGAGTTAGCAAAAAAACTAAAAGATCTTCGTCCAGATATAAAGATTATTCTGATTACCGGCTTTATTGATGAGAATGTTGCAAAGTATATTAATAGTCCTGTAATTGATGATTATCTAGTTAAACCCATATTAACAGTTGAGCTGCATGAAAAAATACGAAAAGCATTATTATCGTTTGATTAAAAAGGAAGGATGAAGGCATGTGGAATTTGATAACTTTACGGAAAGAGTTATACATTTAAACTTTGAAACTGAAAAGAAGCAGGTTATAGAGTTTTTACAAAAGCAAGGGCTGTCATTTGATAAAGATATTGAATACACAGTTGCCTTATTGGATAGAGATAAAATTATTGGAACCGGGTCTTTTAGTGACAGGATTTTAAAGTGTATTGCAGTAGATC
>CAYYEC010000032.1:0-4971 GCA_964470745.1 uncultured Eubacteriales bacterium
AATATTTACTATATTAAGGGCACCACACAAATATAAGGATTCAAGAGAGCAGTTCGAGATGAGAACTCATAAAAGATTAATTGATATTCTTTTACCAACACCTAAAACTGTTGATGCTCTTATGAGACTTGATTTACCAGCTGGTGTTGATATTGAAATTAAACTATAATAAATAGATTTGGATATAAAGTTAAGAAATGCTGATTCTTAACTCGAAACATAATCTAGTTAGCAGTTTTAGCCATATTACAGGTTAAAACAAATCGAAGTGATAAGCTAAACAATAGTAGAATTCACTTCGAAAACAGATGAGCTATATTTTTTCAAGAAACCCACTTGAAAAAAATAGCAGGTCGAGGAAAAACATTCGACAGATGTAGGTAGTATATTTTCTCTATCGAGAAAAATACTAGGTCAAGTTCATTGCAAAGTAATGAACCAATAACCGTAGGAGGGTATAAAAAATGGAAAAATGCATTTTAGGCAAAAAAGTTGGAATGACACAAATTTTTACAGAAGAAGGAATAGCTATTCCGGTTACTGTAGTTGAAGCAGGACCATGTTCTGTAATTCAAAAGAAGACTGTTGAAACAGACGGTTACAATTCTATTCAAGTTGGATACAGTGATGTATCTGAAAAGAGAATAAACAAGCCACTTAATGGGCAATTTGCGAAAGCAAAAGTATCACCAAAGAAATTCTTAAGAGAATTTAGATTGGATGATTGTGAGAAGTATGAAGTAGGTCAGGAAATCAAAGTTGAGGATATGTTCCAGGATGGAGATAAAATTGATGTAAGTGGTATTTCAAAAGGTAAAGGTTTTCAAGGTACAGTAAAGAGACATGGTACTGGAAGAGGTAAAGAAACTCATGGTTCACATTATCACAGAGGACCTGGTTCAATGGGTGGCTGTTCTGATCCTTCTAAAGTATTTAAAGGTAAAAAATTGCCTGGTCATATGGGTTCTGAGAAAGTAACAGTTCAGAATTTAAACATCGTAAAAGTTGATGCTCAAAGAGGATTACTTCTGGTAAAAGGAGCTATCCCTGGACCCAAAGGTGGTTTGTTAGTTATAAAAGATTCAGTTAAAGCAGTTTAAGGATAACGTAGGAAGGAGGAAGTGACATGCCAAAAGTTGATTTATATAATATGAATGGCGAAGTAGTTGGAGATATAGAGCTAGATGATAATATATTTGGAATAGAAGTGAATAAAGAAGTTATGCATATGGCAGTTGTTAATCAACTTGCAAATAAAAGACAGGGAACTCAGTCTACTAAAACTAAGAGTGAAGTAAGAGGCGGCGGAGCTAAACCTTGGAAACAAAAAGGTACTGGTAGAGCAAGACAGGGTAGTATTCGTTCAAATCAATGGACTGGAGGTGGGATTGCCTTAGGACCAAAACCAAGAAGTTATAGATTTGCATTACCAAAGAAGGTTAAGAGACTCGCATTGAAATCAGCGCTTACTTCAAAAGTAAATGGAAATGAAATCATTGTTTTGGATACTTTAGGATTTGAAGAAATTAAAACTAAACAAATGGTTAAAGTTCTTGGCAATTTAAAAGTAGATTCTTCTGTGTTAGTAGTTTTAGCAGAAAAAGATGAGAAGGTTCAAAGATCTGCTGGTAATATTCCGGGAGTTAAGACAGCGCTTGTTAACACAATGAATACTTATGATTTATTAAAATATAACAAATTTATTATAACAAAAGATGCTGTAGCTAAAGTTGAGGAGGTGTATGCGTAATGAGACTGGCTGAAGACATTTTAAAAAGACCTTTTATCACTGAAAAAAGTAATGAAGAGATGTCAAATGGTAAATACACCTTTATTGTTGATACTAAAGCAACCAAGACTGAAATAAAGAATGCTGTTGAAAAATTATTTCAAGTAAAAGTTATTCAGGTTAATACAATGAACTACAAAGGTAAAATCAAAAGAATGGGAGTTCATCAAGGTCCAAGAGCTAATTGGAAAAAAGCTGTAGTTAAGATTGATATGGATCCAAAACCTGAATCGTATAAGTCAAAAGATGGAAAAGAAATAATTAACAATAAGAAATATAAAACAAGCATTGATGAATTTGGAGTTGCTCAATAGTTGAGATAATTGAAAGAATACGCAAAGGAGTGAAAAAAGATGGCATTAAAAAAGTATAGTCCTACTTCTCCTGCCAGAAGGTTTATGACTGTTAATTCATTTGAAGAGATAACAAAAACAGAGCCTGAAAAATCTTTACTTTCAAAAGTAAAAAAGACTGGTGGAAGAAATTCATATGGTAGGATAACTGTTCGTCATCATGGTGGCGGTGCAAAACAGAAATATAGAATAATTGATTTCAATAGAGATAAAGATGGTGTTAAAGCTAAAGTGGCTGCAATAGAATATGATCCAAACAGGTCTGCCAATATTGCTTTACTACATTATTTAGATGGTGAAAAAAGATATATATTAGCACCTGTTGGATTAAGTGTAGGAGATTTTGTAGAATCAGGTGAAAATGCAGATATTAAAGCAGGAAATGCAATGCAGATAGTGAATATACCTGTTGGTACAATGATACACAATATTGAGCTTAAGCCTGGTAAAGGCGGACAGTTGGTAAGATCTGCAGGAAATGAAGCACAGCTCATGGCTAAAGAAGAAAAATATGCACAAGTTAGATTGCCTTCTGGTGAAGTTAGAATGATTAGTGTTAACTGTAGAGCAACGATTGGTCAAGTTGGTAATATTGAGCATGAGAACATCTCTATTGGTAAAGCTGGTAGAAAACGTTGGATGGGTGTAAGACCAACTGTACGTGGTGTTGTAATGAATCCATGCGATCACCCTCACGGTGGTGGTGAAGGTAGATCACCAATAGGTATGCCAAGCCCTGTTACACCTTGGGGTAAGCCTACATTAGGATATAAGACTAGGAAGAAAAATAATAAATCCGATAAATTTATAATTAAGAAGAGAAAGAGTAAGTAGGCGTCGAAAGGAGGATTATAAGAATGGGTAGATCATTAAAAAAAGGACCTTTTGTTCAACCAAAACTCTTACAAAGAATTGTAGAGATGAATAAAGTTAATGAAAAGAAAGTTTTAAAAACTTGGTCAAGAGCGTCAACAATCTTCCCTCAGATGGTTGGTCACACAATTGCAGTACATGATGGAAGAAAACATATTCCTGTTTATGTGAGTGAAGATATGGTAGGACATAAATTAGGAGAATTTGCTCCAACCAGATCATATAGGGGACATGGAAAAGACGAAAAGTCAAGCCGTTTAAGATAATAATGTTTTCACCGAAAGGAGGAATTGACCTTGGGAAAGAAGGTAAGATCAAAGGAAGAACTATTAGCACAAAAAGATGAATTACTAGAAATCTACAGTGCTCAACATAGAAAATCAAACAAAAAACCAGTTCTTGTGAAGAAAGAACGTAAAGCTCTAGGAATTGGCAAAGATGAAGGTAAGGCAATAGTTAAATATGCTAGAATATCATCAAGAAAAGTTAAAATTGTATTGGATTTGATTAAGAATAAGGATATTGATGAAGCATATGCGATTCTTAAATATACTCCAAAGGCAGCATCTGAGATATTATTAAAGTTATTAAAATCTGCTGAATCAAATGCATCTAATAATAACGGTTTAAATAGAGATGAACTTTATGTTTCAGAAGCATTTGCAAATCAAGGTCCTACATTGAAAAGAATTATGCCAAGAGCTCAAGGTAGAGCTAATAGGATAAGAAAAAGAACTAGTCATATAACACTTGTTGTCAAGGAAAGAGATTAATTGAAAAGGAGGTTGGGTAATGGGCCAGAAAGTAAATCCACATGGATTAAGAGTTGGATTCATAAAAGACTGGGATACAAAATGGTATGCCAATGCCAAAGAATTTGGTGATTTACTAGTAGAAGACGTAAAAATAAGAAATTTCATAAAGAAAAAACTATATATTGCTGGAATTGCTAGAATTGAAATCGAAAGAGCGGCGAATAAGGTTAAAATAAACATAAGTACGGCAAAACCCGGATTAATCATCGGAAAAGGTGGAGCTGGTATTGAAACTTTAAGAAATGAATTAGTTAAATTAACAAATAAAAATGTTTTAATAAATATAACTGAAATAAAGATGCCTGAAATGAATGCACAATTAGTTTCAGAAAATATTGCATCACAGTTAGAAAAGAGAATTTCTTTTAGACGTGCTATGAAGCAAGCTATGTCAAGGGCAATGAAATTTGGTTCAAAAGGAATTAAAACTTCTGTATCAGGAAGACTTGGTGGAGCTGAAATAGCTAGAACTGAGCATTATCATGAAGGTACTATTCCTCTACAAACTTTAAGAGCTGATATTGACTATGGATTTGCAGAAGCTAATACAACTTATGGTAAAATAGGTGTTAAGGTTTGGATTTATAAAGGTGAAGTTCTTCCTACTGTTAATAAGAAGAAAGTGGAAGGAGGAAACAAATAATGTTGATGCCTAAAAGAGTTAAAAGAAGAAGAGTTCATAGAGGTAGAATGACAGGTGTTGCTACAAGAGGAAATAAGGTTGTTCATGGTGAATATGGTATTAAAGCTTTAGAACCAGCATGGATAACAAGTAATCAAATCGAAGCTGCCAGAATAGCTATGACTCGTTATATAAAAAGAGGCGGTAAGGTTTGGATAAAAATATTTCCAGATAAACCAGTTACTGAAAAACCAGCTGAAACTCGTATGGGTAGTGGTAAAGGTTCTCCAGAATATTGGGTAGCAGTGGTTAAACCTGGTAGAGTACTATTTGAAATAGCAGGTGTACCTGAAGAAACTGCTAGAGAAGCTCTAAGATTGGCAACACATAAACTACCAATAAAATGTAAGTTTGTGAGTCGCGATGATGGAAGGTCGGGTGAAGCAAATGAAGGCTAGTGAAATCAGAGAAAAAACTCAAGCTGAATTGCAAAAAGAGTTATTAGAGTTAAAGTCAGAA
>CAYYEC010000032.1:4981-8319 GCA_964470745.1 uncultured Eubacteriales bacterium
ATTAAGATTTCAACTTGCTACCAATCAGCTTGAAAACCCTATGAAACTTAAAGACGTTAAGAAGTCTATAGCAAGAGTTAAGACGATTATCAGAGAAAGAGAATTAAAGGGTATAGAAGCTTAATAACCTTGGAAGGAGGTAGTCTCAATTGGAACAAAGAGGATTAAGAAAAACAAGGATTGGAAAAGTTGTTAGTGACAAGATGGATAAAACAATTGTTGTTGCAGTAGAAGACAGCGTAAAACATCCTTTATATAGCAAGATTGTAAAGAGAACTTATAAATTAAAAGCACATGATGAAAACAACGAATGTGGTGTTGGTGATAAAGTTAAGGTAATGGAAACACGTCCTTTAAGTAAGGATAAAAGATGGAGATTAGTTCAAGTGGTTGAAAAAGCTCAGTAAAATAGTTGGAAGGAGGTGCCGTCATGATTCAAACTCAAACTATGCTAAAATCAGCAGATAATTCTGGAGCTAAAGATTTAATGTGTATAAAGGTACTTGGTGGTTCCATGAGGAAATACGCAAATATCGGTGATGTCATTATAGCTTCAGTTAAAAATGCAACACCCGGTGGTGTTGTTAAAAAAGGTGACGTAGTTAAATGCGTTGTTGTACGTTCAAAAAAAGGTAAAAAGAGACCTGACGGTTCATATATAAGATTTGACGAAAATGCAGTTGTAATTATTAAAGACGATAAAAACCCAAGAGGTACACGTATATTTGGCCCAGTTGCAAGGGAATTAAGGGATAAAGAATATATGAAAATTTTGTCCCTCGCACCGGAAGTTTTATAAGGGAGGAGGCGGACTAATTGATGAATAAAGTTCATGTAAAAAAAGGTGATTTAGTATTCGTTCTTTCAGGAAAAGATAGAGGGAAAAAAGGAAAAGTACTTTCAGTTATTCCATCAAAGTCTATGGTTTTAGTTGAAGGCGTTAATATGTCTGTAAAGCATGTTAAACCAAGAAATCAATATCAACAAGGTGGTATCATTAATCAGGAATCTCCTATTAAAAGCGATAAAGTAATGCTTGTTTGTGATAAATGTGGTAAACCTACCAAGGTTGGAAAATTGATACTTGAAAATGGTCAAAAAGCTAGAAAATGCAAAAAGTGCGGTGAAATTATAGATATCGTTTTAGAAACAAAATCAGAAAAATAGGAATTCACTGAAAGGAGGTTATATGATCTATGGCAAGATTAAAAGAAAAGTTCGAAAAGGAAATAGCACAAACACTTAATGAAAAGTTTAAATATAAAAGCATCATGCAAATTCCTAAATTAGAAAAAGTTGTTTTAAACATGGGAGTTGGCGAAGTAAAAGATAATCCTAAAGCGATTGACGCTGCTGTTAATGACATGACAATAGTTTCAGGGCAAAAACCAATAATTACTAAAGCTAAAAAATCAGTAGCTGCTTTTAAGCTAAGAGAAGGAATGAACATAGGCTGCAAGGTTACTCTTAGGGGTAAGAAGATGTATGAGTTCGTTGATAAATTATTCAGTATAGCGTTACCTAGAGTTAGAGACTTTAGAGGAATACCACAAAATTCTTTTGATGGTAGAGGTAATTTTTCCATGGGAATAAAAGAACAACTTATTTTCCCAGAAATAGAATATGATAAAGTTGATAAAATCAGAGGAATGGATATAACTTTTGTAACAACAGCACAAACCGACGAAGAAGCAAAAGAATTGCTAAAACTTCTAGGTATGCCATTTAACCAAAGCTAAAGGAGGTAAAGTCAATGGCAAAGAAAGCGATGATTTTAAAACAGCAAAGAGATCCTAAGTATCCGACTAGGGCATATAATAGATGTAAATTATGTGGCAGACCTCATGCTTATATGAGGAAGTTTGGTATTTGCCGTCTTTGCTTCAGGGTTTTGGCATACAAAGGTCAAATACCTGGCGTTAAAAAAGCAAGTTGGTAATTATTTTTTGGAAGGAGGGTAAATAAATGCAAGCTACAGACGTTATTGCAGATATGCTGACAAGAATTAGAAATGCGGGTTCTTCTAAACATGAATCTGTTGATATTCCTGCTTCAAATATGAAAAAAGAGATAGCTAAGATTTTATTGGAAGAGGGTTATATAAGAGGAGTTCAGGAAATAGAAGATTCAAAGCAGGGGGTTATCCGTGTTGTTTTAAAATACACTGGTAATAAGAAGAATGTTATTACTGGATTAAAAAGAATTAGTAAGCCTGGACTAAGAGTTCATGCTGGAAAAGATGATCTTCCAAAAGTACTTGGAGGTTTAGGAATAGCTATAATTTCTACATCAAAGGGTATTATGACAGATAAAAAAGCAAGACTGGCCGGTGTTGGTGGTGAAGTTTTAGCATTTATCTGGTAATATAAAATTTAAGTAAAATATTTAAAACAAAATTTAGCTCTGAAAAGGGTAAGGATCTTGCCCACAATATAAGAGCAGGAGGTGCGTAGAATGTCAAGAATTGGCAGAATGCCGATTGAGGTGCCAGCAGGAGTTGAAATCAAAATCGGAGCAAATAATGAAGTAAATGTTAAAGGTAAAAATGGAACTTTGACAAATAAATTTCATAAAGATATGGTTATAAAAATGGAAGACAATACAGTGGTTGTTTCAAGACCTACTGAACAAAAGATGCATAAAGCTTTACACGGCTTGACAAGATCTCTTTTAAACAATATGGTTGTCGGAGTAACTGAAGGTTTCCAAAAAGTATTAGAAATAAATGGTGTTGGTTACAGAGCTCAAAAACAAGGCAAAAAGTTAGTACTTACTCTTGGTTATTCACACCCTGTAGAAATGGATGATCCGGAAGGAATAACCGTAGAAGTTCCTGCGCCAAACAGAATTGTTGTTAAGGGAATGGACAAACAGGTTGTTGGAGAATTTGCGGCAAAGATCAGAGGTAAGAGAGAGCCTGAAGTTTATAAAGGCAAAGGAATCAAGTATGAAAATGAAGTAATAAGACGTAAAGAAGGTAAAACAGGCGGCAAAAAATAGGAAGGAGTGAGAGGAAATGATAAAAAAGCCAGATAAAAATATTATTAGACTTAGAAAGCATACAAGAGTGCGTAAGAAAATATCAGGAACGTCAGAGCGTCCAAGATTAAATGTTTTCAGAAGCTTAAACCATGTGTATGCACAAATAATTGATGACACAACAGGAAATACTCTCGTGGCAGCTTCTACCCTAGATGAAGCCTTAAAAGGTAAGCTTAGTTTTGGTGGAAATAAAGCAGCAGCGAAGGAAGTCGGAAAGCTTATAGCCACAAAAGCAGCAGATAAGGGAATTAAATCTGTGGTTTTTGATAGAGGTGGCTACATTTATCACGGAAGAA
>CAYYEC010000032.1:8329-15429 GCA_964470745.1 uncultured Eubacteriales bacterium
GGATTAGAGTTTTAAGAATGCTCCTAAATTATAGGAGCCTAATAAAGGAGGGGAAATACTTGCAACGCATAGATGCTAGTACATTGGACCTTAAAGAAAAGGTTGTAAATATAGGACGTGTAACTAAAGTTGTAAAAGGTGGTAGAAATTTTCGTTTCAGCGCATTAGTTGTTGTTGGAGACGAAAATGGGCATGTTGGAAGCGGAATGGGTAAAGCTACTGAAATACCTGATGCTATAAAAAAAGGTATTGAAGCTGCAAAGAAAAACTTAGTTAAAGTTCCGTTAGTTGAAACTACAATACCTCATGAAGTAATGGGTATTTATGGTTCAGGAAAAGTTTTACTAAAGCCTGCTGGACCAGGTACCGGAGTTATAGCAGGAGGACCTGTAAGAGCCGTATTGGAATTAGCAGGAGTTCATGACATTAGAACTAAATCATTAGGATCAAATAATCCTACCAATATGGTAAATGCAACCATTGAAGGTTTAGCACAATTAATGACAGTTGAAGATGTAGCAAAGCTTCGTGGAAAAACTGTAGAAGAAATATTGGGTTAGGAGGGAGCTTTTATGGCAAATTTAAAAATTACTCTTGTAAAGAGTATTATTAAATCAAAAGAAAAACAAGTGGCAACAATAAAGGCTCTTGGTTTGAAAAAAATTGGGAGCTCAGTAGAGCAAAAAGATAACCCTCAAATAAGAGGTATGCTTGATAAAGTATCTCATTTAGTATCTGTTGAAGAAATTTAAGGGAGGTGTAATCTGTGAAACTATTTGAATTGCAGCCTGTTCCTGGTACTAATAAGTTACCTAAGAGAAAAGGTAGAGGAAAAGGTACAGGAAATGGGAAAACTGCTGGTAGAGGACATAAAGGTCAAAACGCAAGAGCTGGTGGGGGAGTTAGACCTGGTTTTGAAGGTGGACAGATGCCTCTATACAGAAGAGTGCCTAAAAGAGGCTTTAATAATATTTATGGAAAAGTATATACTGAAGTAAAAATTGCTGATTTAGATGTATTTGAAGATGGGACAGTTGTGAATGCAGAGTTACTCAAAGAAAATGGCTTGATTAAAAAGATTAACGATGGTGTGTCAGTTTTAGGTACTGGTGAAATTACTAAAAAACTAACAATTCAAGCAGCAAAATTTACCAAATCAGCTTCGCAAAAAATAGAAGCTGCAGGAGGAAAGGTAGAGGTGGTATAGTATGGGTGGAATGCTCGATACATTGAGAAATGCTTGGAAGATTCCTGATTTAAGAAGAAAGATACTTCTAACTGTAACAATGCTTATAATTTACAGAATAGGTTCTTTTATTCCGGTACCGGGTCTTAATGCCAGCGCCTTAAAAGAGCTAGTAGGAAAAGGCTCATTATTCGGATTTATGGATATAGTAACAGGCGGCGCTTTTAAAAATGCAAGTATCTTTGCTATGAGTATTACACCATATATTAACGCTTCTATTATAATGCAACTTCTTACAGTCGCTATACCTAAACTTGAGCAATTAGCCAAGGAAGGTGAAGAAGGTAGAAAAATAATAGGACAATACACAAGATATGGAACTGTTGTTTTAGGATTTATTCAGGCTATAGGGCTTTCTATAGGCTTACGAGGTGGCATAAATAACCCTAATCCATTAACCTATGCAACTATAATTCTTTCTTTTACTGCCGGTACTGCTTTCTTAATGTGGCTTGGAGAACAAATTACAGAGTATGGTATTGGAAATGGTATTTCATTAATTATCTTCGGAGGTATTGTTTCAAGAGGACCTGCTGGATTTTCAGCATTAGTTAATAGTTATACTGCAGGACAATTAGGCAAAGGGCCCATTGGTATATTTATGATAATACTTATAATAGCTGTATTTATAGTTCTAGTTGGTGCAGTTGTGTGGGTTCAACAGGCTGAAAGAAGAATACCTGTGCAGTATGCCAAAAGAGTAGTAGGAAGAAAAATGTATGGAGGACAGAGTACACATATACCTATTAAAGTAAACTTAGCTGGTGTTATTCCAATTATTTTTGCTATGTCCATACTTGCTTTTCCATCAACTATTATTAGTATATTTTTTGCAAGTGCTGATAATTGGTTTGTTAATTTATTTAAAAATGCTCAAGGCAGCTTATGGTATGCATTCGTTTATGCGTTATTAGTAATGTTTTTTACATTCTTCTATACAGTTATAGTTTTCAATCCTATAGAGCTTGCAAATAACATGAAAAAGAATGGTGGTTTTATTCCTGGTATTAGACCTGGAAAACCAACTTCAGACTATATATCAAAAGTACTTAATAGAATTACTTGGTTTGGAGCTTTATTCTTAGCTTTGATTACTATATTACCAAGTATTCTGCAGATGGTTACCAGCTTAAAGAATGTATGGTTTGGTGGAACAGCTTTACTAATTCTTGTAGGTGTTGCCTTGGATACTGTTAAACAAATTGAATCTCAAATGTTAATGAGACATTATAAAGGATTCTTAGAATAGTATATTCTTTGTTGAAAAATCTCTATTTCAAACTCTAAAAAAGTTGTATACACTATTTTGGAATTATGAAATAGAAGATTTTTAACAAAGAAAAAATGATAGAACTATTAAAGATTAAGACTAGACTTACTTGGAGGTTTTCATGAGAATTATACTAATGGGAGCACCTGGTGCAGGTAAGGGAACACAGGCTTCAGTTTTGGCTAAAAAACTAAATATTCCGCATATTTCAACAGGGGATATATTTAGAGATAATATAAAAAGAGGTACCAAGCTAGGTGTATTGGCTAAAGGATATATTGATAAAGGTATGCTTGTACCTGATGAAGTGACTGTTGATATAGTTAAAGACAGGTTATCACAAGAGGATTGTAAGAATGGCTTTATTCTTGATGGATTTCCGAGAACAATACCCCAAGCTGAGTATCTTGAAAAGGCACTGGAAGACATGAAAATAGTACTGGATGGTGTTATAAACATACATGTTGATGAGGATGTTATAATCGAAAGAATGTCTGGAAGAAGAGTATGCTCATCTTGTGGTTTAAGTTATCATATTATATATAATAATTCCAAGGTTGAAAATGTGTGTGATAAATGTAATTCATCTTTAATCATAAGAGAAGATGATATAAAGGAAACAGTTATAAAGAGATTAGAAACTTATCATAGTCAGACTATGCCACTGATTAGTTTCTATGAATCTAAAGGGTTATTGTATAACGTAGATGGTCAAATCGCTGTAGAAGAAACTTCAAACAGAGTTTTGAAGATATTAGGTGTTGAATAAATGATATCAATTAAGTCAAAAAAAGAAATAGATAAAATGAAAAAAGCTGGTGAGATTGTTGCACTGGCTCATAATCTTATAGAAGAGAATATAACACCTGGAATAAGTACATTGGACTTGGATAGAATGGTTGAAGAGCTAATTATTAAAAATGGTGCAGTACCTTCATTTAAAGGGGTAAAAGGATTATACGGGGCTGTTGATTATCCAGCTAGTATATGCGCGTCAGTAAACGAAGAGGTTGTTCACGGTTTACCTGGTTTAAGAAGCTTAAAAAATGGAGATATTATTAGTGTTGATATTGGGGCATTTATAGATGGATATCATGGAGATGCTGCACGGACATATGCAGTAGGGAACATATCTCCAGAGGCTGAAAAATTGATCAGAATAACAAAAGAGAGTTTTTATGAAGGAATAAAACATGCTATTGCCGGAAATAGAATTATAGATATTTCTAGGGCAATACAAAAGCATGTGGAACAAAATGGTTATACTATAGTTCGAGATTATGTAGGACATGGGATTGGTACTCAGATGCACGAATTGCCCCAAATTCCGAACTATGTAACTCGAGAAAGAGGACCGCGTTTAGCGTCAGGAATGACATTGGCAATTGAGCCTATGGTAAATGAAGGAACTTATAAGGTTGAATTGTTAGATAATAAATGGACAGTTGTTACAGCAGATGGCAGATTATCTGCTCATTATGAGAATACAATTGCTGTTACAGATGATGAACCAATAATTTTGACTAAAATTTAGTAAAGGCTGGATTAAAAGAATAAAAGTTTTTATAAAATAGAAAAACACAATTTCGGTTAGTCCTTAAGACAAAGCTTTAAAATAAAAAATATTAACTTTTTTTATTTTTCATTAATAAATATCTTGCAGTTTGCTGTAGTTTTAGGTAAAATGTAAGGTGTTTGGCTTTTGTAATAAAGCTTTAAGGTGTAAGAGGTGATCTTGTTGGAAATAACATTAGGTCAGGTAGCTATTTCAAAAGCAGGTAGAGATAAGGGGAGAACCTTTATCATTTGGCAAATAGTTGACGATACTTTTGTTTTGATTGTAGATGGTGACTTGAGAAGAGTAGAAAGACCTAAGAAAAAGAGGATAAAACATTTAAAATTTACTGAGGACATCATAGAAAAACTTAATGAGAAACTCATAAAAAATGATAAAATAACAAACTCTGAGATAAGAAGGACTCTTGTAGGATATATAGATGAAGATATAAATAGTTAAGGATATAATAAGGAGGCTCAAAGTTTTGTCTAAAGAAGATGTAATTGAAGTTGAAGGAACTGTTATTGAAGCATTGCCTAATGCGATGTTTCAGGTTGAGTTAGAAAATGGTCATAAAATATTAGCTCACATATCAGGCAAGTTAAGAATGAACTTTATACGAATTTTACCAGGAGATAAGGTAACTCTAGAATTATCGCCTTATGATTTAACTCGTGGTAGAATAACCTGGAGAGCTAAATAGATCTGAATGATATTGTAAGGAGGATTAATAATGAAAGTAAAACCATCAGTAAAGGCAATTTGCGAAAAATGCAAGATTATTAAAAGAAAAGGAAGAGTAATGGTTATCTGTGAAAATCCTAAGCATAAGCAAAGACAAGGATAATAAATGCGATGGACAATGGGCAAAGGACAGTGCATGATATAGTGCAAATTGTACATTGTCCCTTGCACATTGTACATCAAAAATATCATCAAGGGGCGGCTGCATAATATAGCAAAATATATTATGTCCTGGGATGTTTATTTATATAGTAATATGTTTATTTTTTATAGGAAATTACAATTTACCGTCAAATAGAAAGTAATTTTCAAACATTGAAGAAGAACTTTGGAGGTGTAAACGAAATATGGCTCGTATAGCAGGTGTAGATTTACCAAGAGAAAAGAGAGTTGAAATTGGACTAACTTATATATTTGGTATTGGAAGAGCAAAGTCAAATGAAATCTTAGGTAAAACAGGTATAGATACAGAAACAAGAGTAAGAGATTTAACTGATGATGAAATAGCTAAATTAAGAGAAGTTATTGAAAAAGAATACAGGGTTGAAGGTGACTTAAGAAGAGAAACTTCTCTAAATATTAAGAGATTAATGGAAATTGGATGTTATAGAGGTAGACGACATAAAATGGGCTTACCGGTTAGAGGACAGAGAACTAAAACTAATGCTAGAACCAGAAAAGGACCAGCTAGAACAGTTGCTGGTAAAAAGAAATAGTTAAAGGAGGTTAGCATCTTAATGGCAAAAAAAGTAGCTAGTAAAAGAACTAGGAAAAGAAGAGAGCGAAAAAACATTGAACGTGGTGCTGCGCATATTCGTTCAACATTTAATAATACTATTGTTACTATAACTGATACAGCAGGGAATGCTTTGTCGTGGGCAAGTGCTGGTGGACTTGGATTTAGAGGATCAAAAAAAAGCACACCATATGCAGCTCAGATGGCAGCAGAAACCTCTGCAAAAGCAGCTATGGAACATGGTTTGAAAACTGTTTCAGTTTTTGTAAAAGGACCAGGATCAGGTAGAGAAGCAGCAATTAGAGCACTACAGGCTGCTGGATTAGAAGTTAACTTAATTAAAGATGTAACTCCTATTCCTCATAATGGTTGTAGACCACCAAAAAGAAGAAGAGTTTAATATGGAGGTGTTAAAATAAATGGCTAGATATACAGACGCATCTTGCAGATTATGCCGTAGAGAAGGCGATAAGTTGTTTCTAAAAGGCGAAAGATGCTATACAGATAAATGTTCAATTTCAAGAAGACCTTATGCACCAGGTCAGCATGGTCAACAAAAAAAGAAACTTTCAGAATATGGAATTCAGCTTCGTGAAAAGCAAAAAGCAAGAAGATATTATGGAGTACTTGAAAGTCAATTTAGAAATTATTTTGATATTGCTTCTAATAAAAAGGGTATTACAGGTGAAAACCTATTACAATTATTGGAATCGAGATTTGATAATATCGCTTATAGATTAGGTTTAGGAAAATCAAGAGCTGAAGCACGACAATTAGTTAGACATGGACATTTTACTATAAATGGTAAGAAAGTAAATATCCCATCATACTTAGTTAAAGCTGGTGACGTGATTTCTGTTAGGGAAAAGAGTGTATCCAGAGTAAAAGAGATAATAGAGTCAACTGGAAGTAAAGTTATTCCTCAATGGTTAGATTTTAATGAAGATACCCTTACAGGTAAAGTTGTTGCATTACCTGCAAGAGAAGATATAGACCTACCTATTAAAGAGCACTTGATCGTAGAGTTGTATTCTAAGTAATAAATTGGTAAAATAGTAGAAAAGTCATGAAACAGCAACTGAAGGTTTGATGATAGAATACAGTTTAAGGGATTAATGAAATAATATTATATATAAAAAAAGATTTTTTTAATCCCCCTTAAAAACCAAATATAATGTATTATGAATCAGTTGCCCTCAATACACGAAAAAAATGTTTGTAAAAGGAGGGTTTTGGATGATTGAAATCGAAAAGCCGAAAATTGAATGTCTAGCATTAAGTGAAGATAATTCCTATGGTAAATTTGTAGTTGAACCTCTTGAGAGAGGATATGGAATTACCCTTGGAAACTCACTGAGAAGAATACTTCTTTCTTCTTTACCTGGAGTAGCAGTTAACTCTATTAAGATTGATGGAGTTCTGCATGAGTTTTCTACTATACCAGGTGTAGTAGAGGATGTAACAGAAATAATTTTAAATGTAAAAGGCCTTGCATTAAAATTGCATAGTGAGGGTCCTAAGATTATATATATTGACAGTGATGGAG
>CAYYEC010000033.1:0-15033 GCA_964470745.1 uncultured Eubacteriales bacterium
CGCGGGACACCTTGATTAAAAGTCAAGTGCTCTGCCAACTGAGCTAATGGCCCATTTATTGTGATTTATGTCCCCACCACACAAGAACATATGTTACATCATATACGACCTATTTGTCAACACTTTTTTGAACTTTTATTATGTTTTTTTTTCCAAACATAACTTATTTCCTAAAACAGTTAAATTTTTTCCTAAAAAACAAAGGCACGATTCAAGGCACTTTCCTATAGAATGTAATCTAAAATCATGCCTCACAATTCTTAATTTTCAACTACTATCGTCTGCTCCCTATCCTTACCTACGCCTATTAATCTAACTTTAACTCCAACAACCTCTTCAATTCTCTTCAAATATATTTTTGCCTTTTCAGGTAAATCTTCATATTTTTTCACATTAGATATATCTTCACTCCATGCTTCAAACTCTTCATAAATAGGTTCACACTTTGCCAGCTCTTTCAAGCTTGCTGGAAAATAGTTTATTACTTCTCCATCCTTTTTATATGAAGTACAAAGCTTTATCTTCTCCAATTTTCCAATTGTATCAACATGATTTATAGCAAGGCCTGTCAAACCATTTATTTTTGCAGCATATCTAATCATTACTAGATCCAGCCATCCACAACGTCTTGGTCTTCCAGTAGTAGTCCCATATTCCCATCCTAATTCCCTTATAGTATCTCCTATTTCATTATCCTGCTCTGTTGGAAAAGGACCAGCTCCAACTCTTGAAGTATATGCTTTAAAAACACCATATACTTCATTGATATAAACAGGACCAATTCCAGCGCCAGTACATACACCACCAGCTACAGGGTTTGAAGAAGTTACAAATGGATATGTTCCAAAATCCAAATCAAGAAAAGTAGCTTGGGCACCTTCAAATAATATATTTTTCCCTTGATCCATGGCATCAAAAAGTACTGCATTTGTATCTGTCACATATTTCTTTATCCTCTTTGCATATTCAGAGTATTCTGAAATAATTTTTTCGGCATCAAATGCTTTACCTCCGTATACCTTCTCAATTATCAAGTTTTTCACTTTCAAATTTGCTCTTACTCTTTGCTCGAAAATCTCTTCATCAATAAAATCACAAATTCTTATACCGCTTCTCTCCGTTTTATCAGAATATGTAGGACCAATTCCTCTTTTAGTAGTTCCTATTCCATCAGCACCTCTGAATTTTTCCTGCAGTTCATCTAATTCTTTATGATAGGGCATGATAACATGAGCTCTATCACTTATTAGTAATTTATCAGTATTTATTCCTTTTTCATTCAACTGGTCAATTTCCTTTAACAAAACAGCAGGGTCCACTACAACACCATTACCTATAATACAAGTTTTCCCCTCATGTAATATACCTGATGGTATTAAATGCAGTGCATATTTTATTCCATTATTTACTATGGTATGTCCGGCATTGTTGCCGCCTGCAAATCTTACTACTAAATCAGAATCCTGGGCAAGCATATCAATATATTTACCTTTTCCTTCATCTCCCCACTGGGTTCCAACCACAACTCTGGTAGCCATATATAATTCCTCCTAATTTACGACTTTTTGCATATTTAGAATAATAATTAATTGAACATAATTAATTATCACTTTATCTGTATCTGACTATAAAACTTACAATTTAAAACAGCAATTAAATTATAACTTTAAATTTAATATTATGCAACCTTATAATGTCAGCTTATTGTTATTTTTTTCACAAAAAAAATCAAAAAAAGCATAACACCAAAGTGCTATACTTTTCCACGTTTAGAATATTAAACTTAAGATATAATATTATTTAGATACCAAATAATCATTTAATTCTTTAACTAATTGGTCAACATCAATCCCATGTATTGAACATGCATCTTCTAAACTCTCTCCTGACGAAGATGGACAGCCTAAACAATGCATGCCACTATTTAAAAGTATAGGTACTGTTCCTCTATCTAAAGATAAAATATCAGCTATAATCATATCCTTTGTAACCTGTGCCATAATATTCCCTCCAAGAATGTTTTTTATCTATTATACACTAAAGTATAATAAAAATATACCCTAAATTTAGTTTTCAAAACGTTTATTTTTTATTTATTTTTTTGTTAAAATAACTCCCTATCTGTTGACTTAATTTCATGATTGTGATAAATTTAACAACATGGGGTTTTAGTGATTTTTATTAAGGAGGTGCTTATATGGAATTAGCTTTAAATGTTACTTTGGTAGGTATTTCAGTAGTTTTTTTTGCTTTAATTATACTATCTTTTATGATTTCAATATTTTCAAATATTCTAAATATTAAAAAAAATCAAAAAGTAGAAACTATTTCAAATACTACCATGAATACATCTGTTACAGAGGTTAATGAGAAAAATAATACTGATTATTTACAATCTCAAGATGAATTAGTTGCCGTTCTTACTGCTGCAATACTTGCTAGCGTAAGAAATACAACTGAATGCAATTTACGAGTAAAATCATTCAGACGTATATCTCAAAATTCTCCAGCTTGGAATACAGCTGGAAGAAATGAATATATATCTGGAAAACTATAATTATAAGGAAGGTTAGTGTTTATGTTTTCGGAATTTACTAATACAATCATTGATTTATTAAAAGAATCAGGATTTGCAAATTTAACTTTTTTGCATATATTTTTGATTTTAATTGCTTGCATATTTCTTTACCTGGCAATTGTAAAAAAATATGAACCACTTTTATTAATGCCTATTGCATTTGGTATGCTTCTTGCAAATTTGCCTTTAGGTAATTTAATGCATCCTGAATTATTTGCTGATGGTCATGTGAAAATTCAAGAGTTGATAGATAAAGGTGGACTTTTTGATTTATTATATTTAGGAGTTAAATTAGGCATTTATCCTCCACTTATCTTTATGGGTGTTGGAGCAATGACTGATTTTGGCCCTTTGATTGCAAATCCAAAAAGCTTACTTTTGGGAGCTGCCGCACAGTTCGGCATATTCTTTACCTTCATAGGTGCAAGATTATTAGATGCAGGAGGAATAATACCTTTTACTGCTAAGCAAGCCGGTTCAATTGCTATAATTGGTGGTGCAGATGGTCCCACAGCTATCTTTGTAACCTCAAAATTAGCGCCTGAACTACTTGGTCCAATCGCTATTGCAGCTTATTCTTATATGGCTCTTGTACCAATTATTCAGCCTCCAATTATGAAGGCATTAACAACAAAAAAAGAAAGAGCAATTGTTATGGAACAGCTAAGACCTGTTTCAAAGCTTGAAAAAGTTGTTTTCCCTATTTTGGTAACACTTCTTGTTGCTTTATTCATACCTGATGCTACACCATTAGTAGGTATGTTAATGTTAGGTAATCTTTTAAGAGAAAGTGGAGTAGTTGAAAGATTAAATAAAACTGCTCAAAATGAGTTAATAAATATTATAACCATCTTCTTAGGATTAACAGTTGGTGCTACTGCAAGTGCTGAAAAACTAGGAAGCCCTGAATATGGACTTAAAGCATTAGGAATTATTGTTTTAGGACTTATAGCCTTTTCAGTAGGTACTGGCACTGGAGTTCTATTTGGAAAGCTTATGTGTTGGGCAACCAAAGGTAAAGTTAATCCATTAATAGGTTCTGCAGGCGTTTCTGCTGTACCAATGGCTGCAAGGGTATCACAAAAAGTTGGTCAAGAATCCAATCCAGCTAACTTCTTGTTAATGCACGCTATGGGTCCTAACGTTGCAGGGGTTATTGGATCTGCTGTTGCTGCTGGTATTTTATTGACAATACTAAAATAATAGACATAATAAAAAAGAGTCGAATTCGACTCTTTTTTATTATGTCTATATTTAGAATAGAAACTATATTCATTCTCCCAAACATTCTTTACAAAAACCATAAAATTTTACTTTATGATCCTGCACTCTAAATCCATTTTTCTTTTTAATTTGTTCCTCTAAAGAATCTAATAAGTCCTCTTCTACTTCCTCTACATTTCCACATTTTGTACATATTAGATGATGGTGTCTATGATATTCTTTTCTATTATTTAATTCATATCTACTACAACCATCATCAAAATCCAATTTATATACTAAATTCATACTATCAAGTAATGATAATGTCCTATAAACTGTAGCTATTCCAACCTCAGGATTCTTTGCTTTTACAAGGTCGTATATTTCTTCTGTACTAAGATGTTTACCTGCATTATCAATTATAACGTTTAAAACAGCTTGACGCTGTGAAGTTACCTTATATCCTTTTTCTTTTAATTCACTTTTTAAATCAATTTTTACATTATCCATATTTTACTCCTAAAATATATACTTCTATAGTTATATAAATTATATTTTGAAGATCCTTATTTCTCCAATTCTTTCAAGTCCGGAATCAAAAGTTCCTGTCCAACCTTTATACTATTTGGGTCTTCTATGTTATTATATTCAGCCAATTTTTTATATTTGGTTGTATCATTATAATACTTTTTACTTATTTTTTCCAGAGTATCTTTTGGTTCCACAATATAATGTATTGGTTCAGTAACATTTCCTGCATTTTCCATCTCTGCCGGTGTTGGAGTTACCTCGTCTTGGTTAGTGGCTGGGGTGGGCTCAGGTGAAGGACTTTGAACTGGGACATTAGTCTGGTTTTCCACACTTTTCTGAGGAGGGTCAATCATTGTTTTGTATGCGTAAACTAATAGGATTATCAACACAATTGATGTTATTGCTACTAACCCTCCTGTAACATATTTTGTAATTCTATTCCTATCCTTTTTAGTATATTTAAACTTAATGCTATTTGTAGATTTTTTTCTATTCATATTTGGTTTCACAATTGATTTTGTTTGATTTTCATCACTTTTATCTACCTTAACCAAAAGTATTGTTATATCATCCTTACTCCCATTTTTAGATGCTTCATTTAAAAATAGATTAGCAAGATAGTCACTCTCACCTTTCATTTCTAAAATTTCGTTAATACGTTCATCTTCTAAGGAATTTGCTAAACCATCACTGCATAGTAAAAACTTATCTCCCTCTTTTATATTTAAAATATCTGAAACTTGAACTTCTATTTTATTTTCTTCACCTGGTATTCCAAATCTCTTTGATAAATTATTTGCTTGTTCTTCTGTAATAATTCCTAATTTTAACAGTCTTTCTGTTTTTGCATAGTCAACTGTCAAATGTTTAAAAATCCCATCCCTTAGTAAATAAATTTTACAACTCCCTATATTTACTGCAACAGCTTTACTTTCTGAAACTATTAATCCACAAAATCCTTTACTATCATGCTCTAATTCATCATTGCCCAAAGATAAACTATGAATTAAATTATTTATTTCCTCTACTCTACTTTTCAACTCATCAGTTTTATAAGTAATATCTCCAGGACTAACAGAAATTCTTTCATGAAACCGTCTTAATTCTTTTATGACTGAAATTTGAGACTTATCCTGAGCAGCATTTACTTCCATTCCATCCATAACTGCAAAAACAAACTCTGAACCACTATATTCCATGGATGCTTGAATATTATCTACATGTGATTCAGATGTAAAACGACCATTCATATAAAATCCATCAAGATTTTGAGATTTGTCAATTCCTATATGAGAAATTGCACACGAATTTATTTTTAAAATGCCACTCATATTAGTTCTCCTTTTCGCAATAGCTCTATACTATTTTTTAAATTACATTATAAGCTAATCAAATATCATTTAGAAAATATAGTACCTCTGTCTACTAGAAGAGCTTAATAGTTTTTTCTTCATTCACTTTATATACATAATATCATATGGAATATTCTGTTTCAATACTTATTATAAAGGCAAAATATATATTGATTCCATTTTTATACATTGACATTATATTCTTAATTGTCATATACTAAATATATGAATAGATATGTATTCCTAATCATACAACTGGCGGAAGTGGAGTTTACCACATGGAGTATGATTTAAAATTGCCGACCGCCTGGGCGCATTATATGTTGCTCGGGTGGTTTTTTGTTTTTTAAGGAGGTAATGCACATGCTAAATGATATATCAGAAGAATTTGTTACTGGAAACTGGAAAGAATCAATTGATGTTAGAGATTTTATTTCCAAAAATTTTGCTCCTTATGATGGAGATGATAGTTTTTTAGTTGATTCTAGTATAAAAACAAAAATGTTATGGAAAAAGTGCTCTGAATTACTAAAAGAAGAATTCAATAAAGAAGGTATTTTAGACATTGATACGGATTCAGTATCAGGAATCACCAGTTATGAACCTGGTTTTATTGATAAAGATCTTGAAGTCATTGTGGGTCTGCAAACTGATGCACCTTTAAAAAGAGCCGTATTACCATACGGTGGGATACGTATGGCTAAAGCTGCATGCGAAAAATATGGATATGAACTTTCAAGTAAAACTATTGAAATCTTTAATAAATTTAGGAAAACACATAATGACGGAGTTTTCTCAGCATATACTAATGAAATGAAAAAGGCAAGAAAAAGCGGTGTCATTACGGGACTGCCAGATGCATATGGAAGAGGTAGAATTATCGGTGACTATAGAAGAGTTGCTCTATACGGTGTAAATAAATTAATTCAAGATAAAAAAAATGATTTAAATGTATTACTGGATATGGACATGTCAGACGAAATAATAAGACTAAGAGAGGAAGTAACTGAGCAGATAAATGCTCTTAATGACTTAATGATAATGGCATCTGGATATGGCTTTGATCTGTCTAGGCCAGCTAATAATGCAAAAGAAGCTATTCAATGGACATATTTTGCTTTTCTAGGTTCTTTAAAGGAGACAAATGGAGCTGCAAATTCTCTTGGTAGAGTAAATACATTTTTTGATATTTATATAGAAAGAGATATTAAAAATGGTATTTTAACTGAAATTGACGCCCAGGAGCTTATTGACCAATTTGTAATAAAATTAAGATTAATTCGTCATTTAAGGACTCCTGAATATAATGATCTATTTGCTGGTGACCCTGTTTGGATAACTGAATCAATAGCTGGAATGAATGCAGATGGAAGACATATGGTGACAAAAACATCATATCGTTTCTTGCAAACATTGTTTAATTTAGGCCCGGCACCTGAGCCAAATCTAACAATCTTATGGTCTGACCGTTTACCAAGACCATTTAAGCTGTTTTCTTCTAAGGTGTCAAAATTGACCAGTGCCATTCAGTTCGAAAATGATAATATTATGAGACCTGACTTTAATGATGACTATGGTATATCCTGCTGTGTATCACCTATGAGCTTGGGGAAAAATATGCAATATTTCGGGGCTAGATGCAATCTGCCTAAATTACTTCTTTTGTCATTAAATGGTGGTAGAGATGAAATAACCGGTGAACAGGTAGCTCCCGAGTCCGACCCATATGTTGGAGATTATTTGGACTATAACAAAGTGGTAACAAGGTTTAAGAATTTACAAAGGTGGCTGACCAGGCTGTACGTTAATACGATGAATACCATTCATTACATGCATGATAAATATGCTTATGAGCGTTTGATGATGGCATTACATGATACACAGGTAGATAGAATTATGGCCTTTGGAATTGCAGGGCTATCTGTAGTTGCGGATTCTTTAAGTGCCATTAAATATACTTATGTTAAAGCTATAAGAGATGAAAGAGGTTTAATAATAGATTTTGAAATCAAAGGTGATTACCCTCAATTTGGAAATGACGATGATAGAGTTGATAATATAGCGTCAAATCTTGTAAAGGATTTTTATAACGACCTTAAAAAGTGTCCAACATATAGAGATTCCAAACATGCTCTTTCAATTTTAACCATTACATCAAATGTAGTTTATGGAAAAAAGACCGGCTCAACTCCTGATGGAAGGAAAAAAGGTGAGCCTTTTGCTCCTGGCGCAAATCCAATGCATGGTAGAGATAAGATGGGAGCTTTGGCTACCTTAAATTCATTATCAAAACTCCCGTTTATGTACTGCAAGGATGGTATTTCCCTCACTCTTAGTCTTTTACCAAATGCTCTTGGTAAAGATGAAGAAACTATTTTAAATAATCTTTCTGCTATGTTGGATGGTTATTTTATGCAAGGTGGACATCATGTGAATATTAACCTCTTAGAAAAATCTCTTCTTGAAAAAGCTATGGATGACCCGGCCAGTTATCCTCAACTTACTGTGAGAGTATCTGGTTATGCTGTTAATTTCATACGACTTACTAAAAATCAACAACTGGAGGTTCTAAGTAGAACATTCCACGATGCAATGTAATGATGCCAAGGAGCCGATTATATGAATATTAAAGGTAGAATACACTCATTTGAATCCTTTGGTACTGTTGATGGCCCCGGAATTAGATTTGTCATCTTTATGCAGGGCTGCTCATTAAGATGTCAATACTGCCATAATCCTGATACCTGGGACATAAATAAAGGTACTGAGTATACTGCAGACGAGGTGTTTAATAAAATTAAGCGATTTGTCCCTTTTTTTATTAGTTCTGGGGGAGGTATCACTGTTTCAGGTGGAGAACCACTTTTGCAAATTGATTTTCTAATTGAATTATTCAAGATTTGTAAAGAAAACAATATACACACCGCAATTGATACTAGTGGATTTATGGGGAAGGACTTTATATTGGCTGATAGTAGTAATATCATATCTGTCAATTTTAATGACAACCAAAGATCAAAACTAAATAAATTATTAACCTACACCGATTTAGTACTTCTTGATATTAAGCAAATGAACTCACAAGTTCACAAGAATATTACTGGCTATAGTAATTTATTTTCACTAAATTTCGCAAAATACTTGGATAAATTTAATATCCAAATTTGGCTCAGATATGTACTTGTTCCACGCTTAACAGATTCTGTAGAAGACTTGAAAATACTAAAAGAGTTTATAAATCCCCTTCAAAATATTGAAAAGATTGAAGTATTACCTTTTCATAAACTAGGCGCTTTTAAGTGGAAAGAACTAAATATTAACTTTCCTCTTGAAAACACACCTAAATCTACCGACGAAGATGTCCTTCGCGCAAAAAAAATATTAGGGATGAAGTAACAGAGTTACTTTATCCCTAATATTTTTTAACCTTAATCTCAATCTTTTACATAAGAACAGCAATAATCAGTTAATTCTTTAACTTTTAGTTTGAAGCTCGAATTGGCAGGAACTTCAAAAGTTTGTCCTCCTGAAATCGCAGTCCAGTTTTCACTTCCCTTTATAAGAATATCCATTTCGCCTTCTAGTATTTCCATGATTTCTTTTTCAGCAGTCCCAAATTCATATTCTCCTGGCATCATTATACCTAGTGTTTTCTTCTCACCATTTCCAAATAGTACAGTTCTACTAGTCACCTTTCCATCTGAATATACATTTGCTTTTTTAATTATTGTTACATTTTCAAAACTATCCATAATCCTTCTCCTTACATTGAGCAAGCCATTTGCTTTTAAATTTTATTTATTTTTTGAAAACTCCACTGATAAATATGCATTTATAAATTCATCAATTTCTCCATCCATAACCTTTTCTACACTTCCCTCTTCATAGTTTGTTCTATGATCTTTTACAAGTGTATATGGGCAAAATACATAGGATCTTATTTGGCTTCCCCATGCTATATCCATTTGAACGCCTTTTAAATCTTCAATTTTTTCCTTCTGCTCCCTTTCCTTTATTTCAAAGAGCTTTGCCTTTAACATCCTCATAGCAGTGTCCTTATTCTGAAACTGAGATCTCTCAGTCTGACAGGCTACTACAACTCCTGTAGGTAAATGGGTTATTCTAATAGCAGATGATGTTTTGTTTATATGCTGTCCACCTGCTCCACTAGCCCTATACGTGTCTATTCTTAGATCATCTGGATTTATATCTATTTCAATAGTATCATCTAATTCAGGCATAACATCCATTGAAGCAAAGGATGTATGTCTTCTTCCTGATGAATCAAATGGAGAAATTCTTACAAGTCTATGAACACCTTTTTCTGATTTTAGATAGCCATAAGCATTATCACCAATAACGTTTACTGTTACACTTTTAATACCAGCTTCCTCTCCATCTAAAAAATCGAGGGTCTTTACAGTAAAGCCATTTCTTTCTCCCCACCTGGTATACATTCTAAGGAGCATTTGTACCCAATCTTGCGCTTCAGTACCGCCTGCACCTGCATGAAGAGTAAAAATTGCATTATTTTTATCATATGGACCAGTTAATAATGTCTCAAGTCTCATTTTTGTTAATGTATCTTCAATCTTTTCAAATGCATCTTTAACCTCTTGAATAACACTATCCTCCTGCTCTTCAATTCCCAATTCATTTAGTGTCTTGACATCTTCCAAATCATTCTTAAGTTTATAATAAGTCTCTAACTTATTTTTTAATACCTTAGTTTTTTGAAGAACTTTCTGCGAATTTTCTAAATCATTCCAAAAATCCGGTTCAGAAGCTTTTTGATCTAATTCTTCAATTTCATCACTTAGCCTGGCAATGTCAAAGTGAATTCCCCATTTCATTTATTTCGGCTTCCAAATCCTGAATTTTAATCTTGTATTGCTCTAATTCAATCACTTAATCAACTCCCTTTCGATTTACAATGTTGTTATTATACACTTTTATATATGAACTATCAATTGATATTTTTATATTTCATAAGAAAAGGTAGTCAACGACTACCCTTTTATATTATTCTTCACAAGTTTTTCGATATAAGTCCAGGTATCCTTCCGCTGACTTCTTCCAACTGAAATCTTGATTCATACCTCTACGTATTAAGCCTTTCCATACTTCAGCATTATCAAAGAAATATAATGCCCTTTTAATAGTATTCAACATATCATGAGCGTTATAATTTGTAAAACTAAATCCATTTCCTTCGCCTGTAAATTCATTAAAGGACTTTATTGTATCATTTAATCCTCCCGTTTCACGCACTATAGGAATTGTTCCATATCTTAAACTAAATAATTGACTTAGTCCACATGGCTCAAATAATGATGGCATTAAAAACATATCACAACCTGCATATATCCTTTGTGCCAGTATGCCGTCATATTTTATATTAGCTGATACCTTATCCCTATGATAATATTGAGCACTCCTAAACATTTCTTCATATTTATATTCACCAGTACCTAAAATCACTAATTGTACATCCATTTTTAAAATATCACCCAATACACAATCAATAAGGTCAAAGCCTTTTTGATCTACCAACCTTGAAATTATACCGATTAATGGCACATCCGGTCTAATAGGCAGCCCCAAGCTCTTTTGTAATTTAGCTTTATTTTCGTACTTACCTTGAATATTATCAGCATCATAATTGACAAATAGTCTTCTATCTGTAGCAGGATTATTTGTTTCATAATCTATTCCATTTATTATACCATATAAATCATCAGAACGATTTTTAATCATTCCGTTTAAATTTTCGCCAAAAAATCCAAATTTTATTTCATTTGCATAAGTCTTACTTACTGTTGAAATTTTATCTGAAAATGCCAATCCTGCTTTTAGAAAATTCACCTGATCGTAAAACTCAATGCCTTCCGAATTAAAATATTCCCAGCTCAATCCCAAAAGCCCATCCATAATTTCTTTTTGAAAAACTCCCTGATACTTAAGATTATGAATGGTAAAAATTGTTCTTATGTTCTTATAGAAATCGTGAATCTTATAGTGCACTTTCAATAAAACACTAACTATTCCTGTTTGCCAATCGTTACAATGAATTATATCAGGTTGAAAATCTATGACAGGTAGTATTTCAACTATGGCTTTACTGAAAAATGTAAATTGCTCGCCTTCATCGCCGCTTCCATATAACCAGTCCCTTTTAAAATAATATTCATTGTCTATAAAATAAACAGTTACACCATCCTGCACAATTTTAAATATACCGCAATATTGGTGCCTCCATCCAATATTAACATATGTGTATCCCATATATTCCATCTTATCTACATATTCTTGAGGAATAACTTTATATTTAGGCATAACCACTCTGATATCTATCCCCAGTTTTGCTAATGCCTTTGGCAAAGACCCAGCCACATCTGCTAAACCTCCAGTCTTTGCAAATGGTACCACTTCTGAAGCTGCAAAAAGAATTTTTGGATTACTCATTATAAACCTCCTATTCAACAACTATGTGTTTTGCAATAAAGCATTTACATTATTTATTTTTATACTGCAAAATCGTATACTTTAATTTATATGTTGCACATTTCTCCCATGTAAATTCTTTTGCGCAACATATATAAACAACAATTTTTAAAAACTCATTAAGCAAGCAAATATCAATATTAATTTAATCTAATATTTTCCATTGCATTTTATCAAATAAAATCAAGAACAACAAGTCTTATATTCAAATTTATATATTTCCAATAAATATTACCATTTTAAAGCCCTATTATCATTCTATTCCAAGCCACATAATTTTATCTTTGGTTATGGTAAAACATTCAGATTTCAAAAAATCATCCTCATATCTGGAAGAACACATCATAGGATGCCTGCTTATGACAAACTCGCCATTTAATATATCTTCTTTAAAATTCATCGCATCTTTCCCCCATAAAAACCAAGTAATATTTTGATTATTCTCTGATATATATTTTAACAAATCTTTCATAAAACTCCTCCATATTTCTCTATGGCTTCCCGGTTTGCCAACCTCGCATGTCAAATATGCATTTAGAAGTAGGACCCCTTGTGATTCCCAGGATTTGAACAGTTCATTTGGGGGTAAAATTTCAAATTGTCTGTTTACAATCTCATTTTTTATATCACTAAATGATTTTATTTTTTCATACTCTATAATATTATTATAGTTTTTATGAAGTAATCTTACAATATTTTTTAATGACACTTGTCGAAATGTTTCAGTCCAGAAATTTAGTCCTCCAACTTCAAATGCTCGCCCAGTAGCTTTTCCCATTTCCGGATATGGATCCTGTCCAAGTATTACAACTTTAATTTTAAGCATATCATTTTTTAAAAATCTCATTACATTCTCAGTCGATGGATTATAATTATTTCCTATTTTCTCTTGTATGTCGAAAATCCGACCACGATTTTCTTTATTAAAAAATTGCTCCCAAGAAGAATTCATATCAGTAAGTATCGATTTATTATCAGCCAAAATTTCACGCTCCAATGTCTTTTTTATATTATTTTATCAAATTTTATTGTTTTTAGTATTTTCATTAAATTTTTTTTAGTAAATATTTTGTATTGTTTTATATATAACGCACAAAAGATTTTGCATTTTATTTTTGTGCGCTTATATTACCTAAAGCTCTTATCACAAAAATCCAATTATTCATATGTCGTTTCATTTTTGCGATTTATATAAGTAAAACCTGATAATAAAAAAATCAAGGTTACGATTTGTAATAACCTTGATTTTTTTATTATCAGATCTTATTTTTCAAGTAACGTATTTCCTGTCATTTCCTTTGGCTTTTCAATACCCATAATATCAAGAATTGTTGGAGTCAAATCAGAAAGTCTTCCTGTTTTGAGCTTTCTATCTCCCAAACCTATTCCGATCAGCGGTACAACATTTGTAGTATGAGCAGTAAAAGCCCCACCTGTTTCATAGTCTACCATTTGCTCTGAATTACCATGATCTGCAGTAATAAGTGCCACTCCGTCTTGCGCCATAATAGCATCTACAACTCTACCAAGGCATTCATCAACTGCTTCAACTGCAGCTTTAGCGGCATCAAATACACCAGTATGCCCAACCATATCAGGATTTGCAAAATTTAGAATTACTACATCATATTCTTTAGAATTTATTCTCTTTACTGCTTCTTCTGCAACTTCATATGCACTCATTTCTGGCTTTAAATCATATGTTGCAACTTTAGGTGAAGGTATTAATGCTCTATCTTCTCCTTCATATACTTTTTCAACACCACCATTAAAGAAAAATGTAACATGGGCATATTTTTCTGTTTCAGCAATTCTTAGCTGCTTATAACCTAATTTACTAATATATTCTCCAAAAGTGTTTGTAAGGCTTTCAGGCTTAAACGCTACTTCTACATTAGGCATAGTCTTATCATATTGAGTCATACAAATAAATTTTAAATTGAAATATCCATTTTCTCTTTTAAACCCATTAAACTCTGGGTCAACAAATGTTCTTGATATTTCCCTTGCTCTATCAGGTCTGAAATTAAAGAAAATAATCGAATCATTTTCTTCTATTTTAGCAACTGCTTTTCCATTTTCAACTATAACTGTGGGTTTTACAAATTCATCCAGTTCTTTCCTTTCATAAGATTCTGCCACAGCTTGACCTGCACTTTCAGCAATCAAACCTTTTCCAAGTGCCATTGCATCATAAGCAAGCTGAACCCTTTCCCATCTGTTATCTCTGTCCATTGCATAATATCTTCCCATAACAGATGCAATTTTACCAACTCCTATTTCTTTCAGCTTTGCTTCCAACTCTTCAACAAAGTCCTTTGAACTATCCGGAGGTACATCTCTTCCGTCAAAGAAACAGTGAATATAAACATCTTTAAAATTATTCTTTTTAGCCAACTCAACTAAAGCATATAAATGAGTGTTATGGCTGTGAACTCCACCATCTGAAAGTAGTCCAAACAAATGTAATTTTGTATTGTTCCTTTTACAATTATCAATAGCGTTTATAAATTCTTGTTTTTCAAAAAAATCTCCATCTTTAATAGATTTAGTAATTCTTGTTAATTCCTGATACACTATTCTTCCTGCTCCAATATTCGTATGACCTACTTCAGAATTTCCCATCTGACCTTCTGGAAGACCTACATCCATACCACTAGCACTAATAACTGTATTTGTGTATTTCTCAAAATAACTATCTATATTAGGTTTATTGGCAGCCTTTACTGCATTACCTTCTGTCTTAGGGTTACAACCAAAACCATCTAGAATTATTAAAGCCACTAGTTTATCTTTCATAAAATCACTCCATTCTAAATTGGAAGCGAAGCATGGGAAGCAAAGGGACGTTTCGAAGCATAGGGA
>CAYYEC010000034.1:0-14452 GCA_964470745.1 uncultured Eubacteriales bacterium
GAGCTGTACTGCTTTAAAATTTTAAATATTTTGTTACTGATTTCTGCTTGTTTATCTTCCACAGCTTTCTTTACTAATTTACCTAATTCAACTTTTAGGAGATGATTAGCCTTTGGATTAATTTTTTCAAGCTCTATTTTCATCCTTTTTATGTCATTATTCTCAATCTCCTCATTGAAATAATTACTTTTTATAAATATCCTTAGCCCTATTTCTACTTTTCTTGATACTTTTTTAAATATTCTTATTATATGATCATAAGTTTTATCTAAAAATTTCACTAAATCATCTTTTGTTTTTAATACATTACCAAAATTAAAAGGTAATATATCATTTTCATTCATTATTTCTTTTAAGACATTTTCATGTACTAAAAGATTTTCTGGAAATAAGTCGTAAACCTTATATGGTGAATTACTAACAACCGCCATAATATTCTTATATTCAATTGTGTAAATATCCTGTTCCTCCATGCCCTTGCAATTTATTTTCAATTTATCGTTTCCAGGAATAACACAATATAAATATATACCATTATTTTTTTGCATGTTCATTATCCAAACTCCTCCGTTTTTGTTTTAAAATAATTGACTTTACTAATGAAAGCGTAATAACAGCCTCATGCATCTGTAAATCTTCTGTAATACACTTTTTTGCAGTATATAATGCAGCTTCATCACAAATATATTTAATATCTGCACCTGACAATCCTTCACTCATATTTGCAAGCTCATCGTAATCAATAGCAGCATCTAAAGGTCTCTCACCAAAGTGGATCTTGAATATTTCTTTCCTGGCTTCAAATCCTGGATAGCCTATTTTTATTTGAACATCAAATCTACCTGGCCTTAAGAATGCAGAATCAATAATATTTATTCTGTTTGTTGCACCAATAACAATTACATCTTTCATTTCATGGGTACCATCCATCTCAACCAGGATTTGACTGGTAATCCTATCCGCTACGTCTGACGTTCCCCCATTCTTTCCTCTCTCTTTCATAAAACAGTCAATTTCATCAAAAAATATTATGCTTGGTGCTGTCTCTCTAGCTTTTCTAAATATTTCACGTACGTTTTTTTCAGACTCTCCAAACCATTTTGACATTAATTCAGACCCTTTTACGCAGATGAAATTAAAACCAAGCTCATTTGAAAGTGCTTTTGCCAATAATGTTTTTCCAGTTCCCGGTGGACCGTAAAGCAGAATTCCTTTCGGTACATCAACTCTAATATGTTCATAAATGTCTCTATATGCAAAAGGCCACTCAATTACTTCTCTAAAATATTGTTTTACTTCATCCAGTCCGCCAATATCCTTCCATGATATTTGTGGCGTCTCAATAATAATATCTCTAATAACAGATGGTTCAGTTTGTCGAAGGGCCATTGTAAAGTTTTTCATAGGAACATTTAAGCTTAAAATTATTTCGTTTAAATCTTTTTCATTATTTAAATCATATTTTAAAATAGCTTCCCTTAATGTAATCATTGCGGCTTCTCTACATAGAGAACTTAAGTCAGCTCCAACAAAACCACCTGTCAATTCAGATATTTTTTTAAGATTTACATCTTGTCCTAATGGCATTCCTCTTGTATGGATATTTAAAATTTCCAAACGTCCTTTTGCATCCGGTATGCCCATATGAATTTCTCTGTCGAATCTACCGGGTCTTCTAAGAGCAGGATCTAAAGAGTTAGGAATATTGGTAGCTCCTATAACAATAACTCTCCCCCTGTGCTTTATCCCATCCATCAAAGTTAACAGTTGGGCTACGACCCTTTTTTCTACATCTCCTTTTGTCTCTTCTCTTTTAGGCGCTATTGCATCAATTTCATCAATAAAAATAATACTGGGAGAGTTCTGTACAGCTTTTTCAAAAATTCCTCTTAATTTTGCTTCACTTTCTCCGTAGTACTTATGTATTATTTCAGGTCCGTTTATACTCACAAAATATGAAGTTGTTTCATTTGCGACTGCTTTTGCAATTAGCGTCTTTCCTGTTCCGGGAGATCCATGTAGTAGAACACCTTTTGGCGCCTCAATGCCCAATTTTTCAAATAACTCAGGGTGTCTCAAAGGTAATTCAATCATTTCTCTAATCTTTAAAATTTCTCTCCCCAGACCGCCGATATCTTCATATGTAACATTTAAATTATTATTATTTTCCTCTTTGTCATTCAAAACTTTAACATTTGTATTTTGGGTTAATAATACTACTCCTTCAGGAGAAGTATTCTCTACAACAAACCCTCTATATTTAGCCCCGATCAAATTTGCTCTAATTTTATCCCCTTTTAATAATGCTAGTCCTTCAATTAAGCGGCAAATATATTTTCCTTCATCTTGGTCTTTATATCCGGCTTTGCTATTTCTACTTATAAGAGTTACTTTTTCCGCTTTTTTATAATCTACTTTCTTTACAAAAACCTTTTCTCCAACAGATACACCAGCATTTTCTCTTGTACATCCATCAATTTGAATTATTTCCTGTCCTCTCAGTTCTGGTTGCATAGGCATAACTTTAGCAGCAGTGGTTTTTTTCCCTCTAATTTCAATAATATCTCCTATATCAATTTCCAGAGTATTTAAAGTCTGTGGATCCAGTCTGGCAATGCCATATCCAACATCCTTTAATATTGTTTCAGTAACTTTTAAAGCCACATATGTTTCCTTGCTATCCATTTTTATCCCATCACTCCAAAATATCTAAATTCTTTGAAAAGCTTATTAATTTCTCCAAGCCTTTTACTTCAGAACCATGTTTAAATATAGTTATAATATTTATATTATTAAAACTTAAGTTTAATTCCTGAATATATTTATTTTGAGAGTTCCTAATCTCTGTGCAAAAACTACATTGGTTATTTTCTGGAATAACATTGTTTATGATGATATTTTTAACAAGTATATTCATCTTATTTAGTGATCTAATGAGCCTTTTTGTCTCATCTATTGCCATCGCTTCCGGAATAGTTACTACATTATAAATAGTTTCAAAACCACTTTTGAAAATTAATTTTGCCTTTTTAACGATATTCTTAAGTATTAAAAGTAAATCCTCATCTTCAGCAGAATTATTAGCAAATTTACTGGTTATGCACTTATATTTCCACTGGAGTCCTGCAAGTGCTTTAATCCAATCATTTATGATTGTTGGTGTGGAAATCATCCTGAGAGTGTGTCCGGTTGGTGCAGTATCACAAACAAAATATTCATAATCATTTTGCTGTGTTACAAAGTCTGAAATTTTTTTAACAGCCATTAGCTCATCCAGTCCCGGCAGAGTTAAAAGTAAAAATTCATTAATATCGTTATCATCAAAATATGAAGTATGCGAAAAATAGTCTTTTATCTCTTCTCTATATAATTTTGTAAATGCCAGAAGTTCAGAAGGTGCATCAATCTCAACAGCAAAAAGATTTTGAACTTTCTTCACAGAAGTAATATTCTTTTCTAATTGAATACCCAAAGAATCCGATAACGAGTGCGCAGGGTCAGTAGAAAAAAGCAGCGTTTTATGACCTGCCTGAGCAAGTTTAACTGCCGTTGATACTGCACAGGTTGTCTTTCCTACTCCACCTTTGCCGCAAAAAAATAAGAATTGTTTTTCGATTTTACCCATACCTTATTCCCCATTCCCCATCAGGAATTACTATTTTAACAATTCCATTTTTATAATTCCATTTTAGATTTTCTACTTTGTAAGTGGATGGTATTTCTATTTGTTTAGAATAGTATACATAAGGATTTCTCGCCTCAAAAATTATTTTATTTTGTTTTTTTAGTATTTGTATATCATCTTCTTCAATGTTATTTACAAGTACTATTACTATATATTCATTTTCTTCATCATAGACATCAATATTAGGCTCAGTTTTAACTTGAATATTAGTTCTTTTTATAAAATCCTTCTCCAACTCAGAGCTATCATTTATTCCAAATCTCATAGATACACCGTAATTGGCCTTCATTCTCTTTTCTGAAGGAATGTTTACTTCACCATTAATATTTTTTACATTCTCGCCTTTTTCAATCATATCTCCAACCAGATCTATAATACTTCCCAATCCGCTAATCAAGCTGTCGATCTGCCCTTTAGCCTCTTTTTTCATATCCTCACCAAATATCATTTTAGCTTCATCCTCACCTATATAAATTTTAAGGCTATTATTATTATTCAATAGCCTTTTTTAATGAATTGTAATGTTTTTCTAAATTTTCTAATCTTTTATCTATTTGATCTATTTTGTTAAAGCATTCCTTTTTATTATTCTTTAATCGCTCCATTTGACTTGTAATAATATGAAGATTCAGGTATGTAGATGTCTCTCGCATAAGGGATTCCGGTCTAACGTATATATTACTCAAAGTTTTTACCTTTTGCATTACTTACTCCTCCTAAATATAAATTATTTTAGTAATATATTTTGAATTAAGTTATCTATATCACCCATTATTTTGCTTCTATCAGTATCTGATTTTTGTGCACTTATCCCTGACATTAGTACATCTTTGCATATTTGTCTAAAACTCGGATTGAATTCAATTGCAAAATTATTAGTTTCCATAATTTTACACAATTTAATTGAATCTCTTAAAGATATTACAAATTTTGACTTATATAGTTTTCTAAAATTTCTTACAATATCAACTAGCACGCTTGCACGTTCTTCAGATATTCCAGTATTAGCTATAGCTATATTCATTTCACTTTTTTTATCCGGGAAATCAAGCTCCATAGTAATAAATCTATCGATTAAAGCCTCCTGCGATTTGTAAACTCCGGCATATTCCTCAGGATTGCTTGTAAATATAACTTTAAAATCGGGATGTACCTTTATGAGCTTATCATCGCCTATATAATTTATAGGTAGTTCCAATACTTTTTCTTCAAGAACAGATAAAAGGATGTTATTTGTTTCGGGTCTTGAACGGGTAAATTCATCATAGATTAGTGTATATCCATTTTCACAGGCCTCAATTATTCTGCCATCTATCCATTTTTGCTCATAATCTTCAACTTTTTTATGAACAGAATGTATAAAATTATCCTCAAGAATTTTCTTTCTATATCCATACTGAAGACCAACCATATCGGAAGTATCCAAAGCTTCATTACCAAAAATAACTGTAGTTGGCTTTTTTATTATCTGGGCAATATACATAGCCAATACAGTCTTCCCAGTCCCGGCATGCCCCTTTAAGTGTATTGGGTACCCTGCATTTAAGTAGACTAAAGCTCTGTTACTTAGTTCCTTTACATTTGGTGTTAAAGTAAAACTATTATTTTTAGTTAATTCAGCTTCGCCTAATCCATTTATATTTTCTTTAGACATTATTTCTTACCTCCAAATTGCGCATTTGCGTTACATCGATGCTCTATAAATTGTCTTTCCACGTTCTCTAATTTCCTCCCTAGTATAGGAAAAAACTTCCAAATTATTATTTACTTGTGCTTTAAAAACTGAAATCAAATCATTTTTTGCACGTTTTCTTGTATATTGATCATCTGTAATTATTTCTACTATCAATTCCCAACCTTCATTAGTTGGAGTGATGCTTACAACTTTGGCATCATTTTCATACATTTCTGCAAAAAATCTTTCCGTAGCTTCTATAACTTTATTAACCAAATATATTTCCCCCTTTATAATTAATATCATTTTTATGTGAAACATAATAATTAACATAGGAATAACTACCAGTGTTATTCCCATGTTAACGCCTTTTCAACGCTTTATGTATCTAATTTCTAAAGCATTAATAATGGCAAATTTTTTAGAAGCATATCCAGAACACTTTACAGATTTTCATTACATAAGTGCTTCGAATAATCTAACATTCAATCATAGTAAATAACCGCAAAGTCATTCGGTTATTTACTCGGTCTGGGGTAGATTATTTGGTACGAAACATATAGTATATGTAAAATATCTGAAGGCTTTTAGTATATAACTCTACTGAAGTATTTTACATTGATTGTATCAACATATTAGCGTTATATAGCTTTAGGATTATAATTTCGCACTTATTTTCTAAACAATTAAGCATTATATGCGAAATTACTTCAGATGATTAAACAGGCATAGCTGTGGGTTTTGCAAGTAATCCAACAGCATCTGCATAACACAACCAGGTCTCCACGCTAGCTACAACAACTCTTGCTTCAACAGCAAGAATTTCAATACCTACTAAAGAAACTCTAGCCCAGAGGTCTATTACTATACCTTTGTCAAGAATTCTATCAATTACTTCTGCCAAACTTGAAGCTTCAATCGAATGCTTCATATATACAACACTCCCTTTTCTGATTTCTATACTATATATATTCAAAAGCTTATTAAAAGTTTCTTAAAAGTATAAAAAAATAATGAAATAGGCTGTCTAACTTTACTATTTGATACAATATATTATAAAATTTTATAAATATATGAAAATCATATAAGCATTATGTAAATGAAATTTACCTTTATGAGTACTGTTACATTTTAAAGTAATGCCAGTATATTCCTACTTATCTAGGAATAACAGATATACTAATCACAAGCTACAAAAAAATAAATATCTTATGTAAATCTTTCACCACTTATTTTATATCAACATATATTGTTATTGGATATATAAATCCAAAAAAAATTTTAGGAGGCATTTATATGAAACATTCAATTGAAGCTTCAAGCTTGGCAGAAGTAATCGATAGAATTCTTGACAAAGGTATAGTAATAGACCTCTGGGCTAGAGTTTCTTTAGTAGGTATTGAAATTCTTGCTGTTGAAGCAAGAGTTGTTGTAGCTAGCGTGGAAACCTGGTTATGTTATGCAGATGCTGTTGGATTAGTTAAATAATCGGAAGTATACTCTTCAATTCCAACTATATAGACAACACTATGAAGCTACAGTATTGCCAATATTCAACAGAACATATTTCCTTAATAAAAAAAGTACTTCCAGGTAAAGAGGTCTATACCTGCTTTTTTAAAAAATTTATGACCTTTATCTTTTCTTTGTTATTTACATTACCTGGAACAAAATATTTTAGTGTATTCTATATAGTATCCTATCTCTTGGCTGTCCTAATAACTACTCTTATGGACAGCCTTTTTTATTTATATATACTGATACTTTCTTCTTTTATGTAACAATTTTTTAAATATATGCATAATTTATATTATGTAAACCTATTAAAATCGTAAAGGAGAGATAAATTATGGATTATTTCAAAGAAAAACCAGACCATCATCACCCTGAAACTCATTTCCATCCACCTAAACCTGTAAATGCACTTATTGATAAAATAGTATTCGAAGATTTGATATGTGAAGAAGTTAAAAATGTATTTAAAGTATGGCAAGATATCCAATGTATTGATCGTTGTTTTTTGGAAATATGCAGCGAAGATATACACACATGTCCACATAAAGATGCTTGGATTGTTAAGATTCATTACAAATTAACTATAATATATACAACAACAAAATGCTACAAACGTACCCTTACCAAGTATTTGCACTTTGAGCATGAGATACCATTCCCACATCCTTGTGACAAACCAAAAAAAGATCATGATAATGACCATGATCGTATGTGTGGATGTGATCATGAATTAGATGATGCCTCAAAACCAACTTCTTATTTATTTGTAAAGGCAAAATGTGATGAGGTTACATTTAAAAACATGGATAGATGTGCACTAATTAAAGTGAAAGTTGTATTTAAAATAAAAGTAATTATAACAGTTAAGAAACAAGAATATTTATTAACAGCAAAACATTGTAACTAAAAATTAAAAAAATAGGTTATTGCACCAGAAGCATGGAGGTGGTTGTACTGTTTCACATATTTAGACAGTATATAAACCTCCATGTTTTTAAAAGTTTTTAATTATCATATTATAGGCTAATTTAGCTCTTTCATTCCATGAATTATCTTTTGCAGTATTTATTCGTGAATTTTTCTTTATATCATTTTCCTCCTTTATTGCTTTTTCGATAATTTCATAACAGTTATTCATATCAATAAAATATATGTCTTGCTTAAATTTTTCCAATTCTCTAAGTCTGGTTGCCAATATAGGTTTTCCTGCCGAAAGGTATTCATATACCTTTATAGGATCACAGCCTTTAGTCATATTTGTTAGCTTAAAAGGAATTAGTGCCAAATCAAATCGAGATAGATATGCTGGCAATTCGTTATAGTCTTTATGCTCAAGAATTGTTATATTTTTATTGTATAAATGAAAATTTGAAAATTGAGTTTTCCCAATAAGTACAACTTTGTACTTTTCTGCAATTTTCTTAATTAGATTTGTATCCAGCCATGAAGCTAAAGAACCGTAAAATCCAATAACCTTTTCTTCTTTATTAAAATCCGGAAAATCTATAGGTCTGGCTGTTTTTCTCTGTGCCTGGCTAAAATGCTCATAGTCTGCTCCATTGGGACATAAAAATACCGGTTTACCGCAACCTTTATGTATTTCATATAAAAGTTCTGCACTGCAGGAAATTATATTTGACCTATTAACAGCGGCTTCCATTTCATTTTTCCAGTGGCTGAATTCTTCAACAGGATTGTCTATTGCATCAAAAACTATAAAGTCAAAATTTCTGCCTTCAGCATAGTGTATAAGTGGAGGATATGAAAACCACAATATTTTTTTACCTTTGATTAGGTAATCATAATCTACTCCATCTCTCACCAAATATAAATTTTCATTTAATTCTATAATTGGCCTATCGAGCTTTTTATACAACTCTAAGGTAATAAATATAGATCTAACTCCACAAATTTTTGAAAAAGCTGTCAATAATTGCTGCGGCCTTTGAAATAGTAAATGCCAATTTGCTATTGGAGGGTAAATAATTGTTAACTCTTTCTGCAATTTTAAAACTCCTTTTATACGTGAGACCGTTAAAACATATCTTGTAAATTATATTCAAAATTTCTTTTATAATGAAACTTTGCTATCTTTTATTCTTTACATGTATAACGCACTTAATAAATTACATGTATTATTATTGTATTTATGCGTTATATAGCTTTTAGTGTGTAATTTCGCACTTATTATATTAAAAAATGTAAAGGATTAAGTGCGAAACATATAGCATATAATTTAACTAGAAATTGGTTTTAAATAAATGGAGGATAAATAAATAATGTATAGTAGAGAAATTAAAGAGGAAATAGAGCTATTTATGTGTCAAAACAAAGAACATAACTCACTAAAAATTTTATTGCTTGTTGACGAATTGACTATATGGGGTGGGCTTGAAACTTATATTTTAACCTTAACTAAGGAGCTTGCGAAAATTGGTCATAAAGTCTACCTGTGTACCAATAAAATTAATAATGGGATGTTAAAATCAGTTCAAATTCATAATGTTTATAATATAGAAAATCCAACTTTTAACGACCTTGTTAATCTGTCTATTCAAGAAAAAATAGACATAATTCATGCACAACCTTATGGTTCCTCTAAAAAAGCCCATAATCTGCATAATGAAACTAAAATACCCTTTGTAGTAACCTGTCACAGTCCATTATTTATGGAATATAATCCATTTACTGTTGAATGTATAAATTCAGCATATAAAGTTATTGCCATAAGTGAAGAAACTGCAAACGCATTAAGAATCAATTATCCAAGCTGCAAGAATAAAATTGTAGTAATTCAAAACGGAGTAGAAATTTCTGAATCTCTTGAAGAATCACCAGAACTAAAAGAATCACTTACCCTTTTATTTATAGGCAGACTTCAAGATGAGCGAGCTAAAGGAGTAGAAAAGCTAATTTCAACTTATCAAAACTCTTCATTTTCAAGTCTTATTATTTGCGGTGATGGAAATAAAAAAGAACTACTTAAAACAAAGTTTAGTGATGACAACTCAATTAGATTTATAGGTGAAACTTCAAATGTAAAAGATTTAATACTCAAATCAGATGTTGTAGTAGCTACTGGTAGAGGAATACGAGAATCTTTGGCACTAGAAAAACCTTGCATTGTATTAAGCAGCTGGGGCTATGATGGATTAATTCGCCCAAATGTATTAGACAAAATGGAATACTCAAATTTCAGTGGCAGAGCATTTAATTCTCCTTTCAATCCAGATGATCTTTTAAGAGATTTGAAAATTCTTGAAGACTCATCCTTAAGAAAGTCTCTAGGTATTTGGGGAAGAAATGTAGTTTCAGATAGATACTCAATTGAAAAGACAACTGAAAAATTAGTAATACTTTATGAACAAGCAATAAATAGTAATAATGTCCCTGCCATATCAATTATTCTTCCAGTTTATAACCAATCCAGTTTTTTAACAGCTGCCATAAAAAGCATTTTAGATCAAACATATAGTAATTTTGAACTAATAATAATTAATGATGGCTCTACAGATAATTTCAAAGATGTGATAAGTACCTTTACAGATTCAAGAATAAGAGTAATAAGCAATGCTTCCAATATGAAACTTCCATACTCTATTAATAAAGGATTATTAAGCGCTCAAGGAAAATATATTACATGGACATCAGCTGATAACTTACTGCTACCCAACTTTTTAGAAGAAATAGTAAACGCATTAGAAAAAAATCCTCTTTGTGGCTCTGCATATTCAGATTATATTCAAATAGATTCAGATGATAAATTTATAAAAGTACTAAGTAAAGGACTTTATAAATTAGATGGAAGAACAAACTTTGGTCCATCTTTTCTATACCGTAGAAATACTATTCAAAATGCCGGTTTTTTTGATGAGAGTTTATTCGGCGTTGAGGATAGGGATTATTCTATAAGAGTAGCAATTGAAGCACCTGTACTATGGATTTCAAAAGCTCTATACAAATATAAAGTACATGATGATTCACTTACAGGAAGACATATAAGAAATGAAATTGATTTTTCAAATTCTACCACAAAATTTAAAGACAAGTGGAGCTACCTATTAAATTATAAAAATATACCGGCTCTAAATTCTACTACAAAATATAAAAAAGAGTATATAATATTATCTCAAAAAAATTGTAATATACGAAGCAATTCAAATACCAACCAAAATACTGAGCCATTATTTGTAGGTAACTATAAAGGAATCCAGTATTATAGCTTATTATATTTTGATTTATGCGAAATTCCCGATGATGAAATGATTATCGATGCAAAAATAGAATTATTTATTATTAGAGACGATAATTCTCAAGAATCTTCATTCTATGTAAAGCCTTTGTTTAATGACTGGGAAGAAACAACTGTAACAAACTTAGCCAGCCTTAAAACAACTATGAAAGATTTTGTAATAGGAAAAACATCCGGCATCTTTTCATATATGACAATTGATATTTCAAGTATAGTTAATAAGTGGGTTACCAAGCATATAAACAATTACGGTTTACTACTTTCTTCCAGTAATTTCACCAAAGTATTTGCCACTTATAATAGACACTATTACTTAAAACCTTTAACTCCACGTTTAAAAATCATTACCACAGGTAAGACAAGAGGCATTAAATATAGTTAAGTGGAAATCACAGGGACAGGTTTTCTTGATTCCTTTTAAAAGGAATCAAGAAAAAAACCGTCCCTGCGATTTCGTATCCCCTTACTCAGCTAGTAATTTTTCAAAAGAAGTTATATATTTTTTTACTTCCGGTCTTTCTTTTAATCTCTCAACCAGTTCTTTAACTCTTTGAGATTCTCCTCTTTTCAAAATCAAAATAACATCTTCTGTCTCAGCAACTATTATATTTTCAAGTCCTATTGCTGCCACTAATCTGTTATTTGACATTATCAGAGAATTTTTACACTCAATAATTTCATAATCACCATTTTTTACATTACCATTTTTGTCTTTTCCCATATAGTCATATATAGAGTCCCATGAACCTACATCATTCCAATAAACATCCAAAGGAATAATTACTACTCTTAAAGATTTTTCTGCTATTGCATAGTCTATAGAAATACTTTTAATTTCTTTAAAGCAATCTAATATTTCAAAATAATTTTTATGTGAAAAAATGTCATACATCTCTGGTTCAAAAGTTTTTAATTCATCCATGAATGTTTTTATTGAAAAACAATACATACCTGAATTCCAATAATATCCACCCTCTTCAATATACTTCTGAGCTGACTCTCTATCTGGCTTTTCTATAAATTTTTCTACTTCAAAGCCTTCTTTCCAAACTTGACCACATTTAATATAACCATAACCGTTATCCAATTTAACAGGTGCAATCCCTAATGTCACTATTTTGCCCTCTCTGGATGCTTCCATACACTTCTTAACTTTAATAGCAAATCCCTCTTTTGGATGAACAATATGGTCTGCAGGTGCTACAAAAATATCTTCATTATTTGTACATTTCAATTCATCTATTATAAAGCGTACAGCTAAACCTATTGCCGGCAGCGTGTTTCTTTGCATAGGCTCCAAAACTACATTAGCACCTTCTGCTTTGCATTTTATTAATTCCTCTTTAACAAAGGAATTATATTTTTCACTTGTTACAATAACAATATCCTTTATATTTACAAAATTTCCGTATCTATCTATTGTCTGTGCAAACAAAGACATATCAGAATCAATATTTATAAATTGCTTTGGATACTCTAATCTTGAAAGTGGAAACAACCTTGTTCCCCCACCACCTGCAATTATTACTAGTTTCATTGTCCTTACTCCCCTTTTTATTGATATGTATAGGTCATTCTGGTTGAGGACTGTCCCAAGTTTACTCTCTCATTTTTTATTATGGGACTTGGGGACATTCCCTCCTATCAAGCATTTCCTTAACCTCAGAATAAATTGCTTCACAGAATACAGATGCAAGATATACTTACGTAACCAAAATCTTTGGTGTGTCTCCATGTATCATTTCCAGTATATTTTCGCTAGTGGTCTGTAAAGCATGTTGCTCAGGGTATGCAGACCACAAATCAAGGAAGTAGATTTGTAAAGTTTTAAATAAGGACTATGAAAAAGAAACTTTACAAACTACTAACCTATATAGTTTTTTATGTCAATATGGGGTTCACCCTTTATGTCTGCATCAACCATCATTCTAACCAATCCCTCAAAATCAACTTTCGGATACCAATTTAATTCTTTCTTTGCCTTAGTTGGGTCACCCAGCAATAAATCTACTTCAGTAGGTCTAAAATACTTAGGGTCAACTTCAACAATTACTTTTCCAGTCTTTTTATTTATACCTTTTCTTTCAACACCATGATTTTTCCATTCCAAATCAATTCCGGCATATTTAAAAGCAAGTTCGCAAAATTCTCCTACGGTATGTGTTTCTCCTGTAGCTAGCACAAAATCTTCCGGTTTATCTTGCTGTAACATAAGCCACATGCCTTCAACATAATCTCCAGAAAATCCCCAATCTCTCTTTGCATCCAAATTTCCCAAAAAAAGCTTTTCCTGCTTGCCTGTTATTATATTTGCTACAGCTCTTGATATTTTTCTGGTAACAAAGGTTTCTCCCCTTCTCGGAGACTCATGATTAAATAAAATCCCATTACTTGCAAATAAATTATATGCCTCTCTATAGTTTACAGTTATCCAATAGGAATAAAGTTTTGCTGCAGCATAGGGGCTTCGCGGATAGAATGGGGTTTTTTCACTCTGAGGTGCAGTATCAGGCATTCCTCCAAATAATTCACTGGTGGATGCCTGATAAAATTTTGTTTTAATTCCACTTTCTTTAATGGCATCTAAAATTCTTAATGTTCCAATTGCATCAGTCTCTGCAGTATACTCCGGAACCTCGAAAGAAACTTGAACATGACTTTGTGCAGCCAAATTATATATCTCATCAGGATAATATTTTTCAATTATCCTGTTTATGTTACTTGAGTCTGTTAGATCTCCATGATGAAGAAATAATTTTTTATTTCCTATTTTCGGATTTTCAAACAAGTGGTCAATCCTCACTGTATTAAAAGAACTGCTCCTTCTTATAATACCATGCACTTCATATCCTTTATCCAGCAACAGTTCAGTTAGATAAGAACCATCCTGACCTGTTATACCAGTTATTAGGGCTGTTTTCATCTAAATATATACCTCCATTATTGATATTACATTTAACGCGAAAAATCCTTTACATTTCCTTTAAAACTCATGGAACACGAAAATAACCTTATTTAGCCATGTAATTTACTTTTCGTGTTTTATATACATAATATGTATAAATAAGTTTTTGGGCACTATTTTGGAGGATTTTTTATTTGAGTAACAAGAAAAAAACAGGAGACTTGTCAATGGGGACGATTAGAGACCACTGCCACAATATAATAATCAAACAATTGATATCATAATTAATCTTAGCCTTAAATATACCTTGTAGATAGTTAAATGTCATATGTAATATTTTACCATACAATAACGAAGCAAAATAAATAACTATATTAAAATCAATAAGTATGTTACAGTACATCCGGAAAAGGTATACTT
>CAYYEC010000035.1:0-14343 GCA_964470745.1 uncultured Eubacteriales bacterium
AACTCGCGACTTTCACCTTGGCAAGGTGACACTCTACCACTGAGTTAAACCCGCAGAACCAATCTGCATAGGTAATTATACAGACTTTACTATTCTTTGTCAATAGAAAAAAAACTTTTTATTAAAAAATATTTGAACACACCGTTTTAAGGCAAACAGTTTCTATGGATTTATTAATTTATTCCATATTGAAACATGTTTGCCTTTATTAAAACTTAACTTTTTACTCTAATATTTCCACAGTTTCTTCAGAGTCCTCAGAACCATTTGTGATATCAACTGTTTCTCGAGAATCTTCAATAATTTCGTTACCATCTTCATCAACTGCAAAACTACTAGATACTTTAGCATCCTTAATTATTAATGAAGTATTTCTTGGGTATTTTGAATCAAATTTAAAACTTCCTTTAAATTCTTTTTGCTCTTTTCCTTCAATTGTAAACCTAACACTCTCAATTTCCTTTAATTCGGTCAATGAATTTACAATTGAATAAATAGTTAATTCCTCTGCTTTTTTCCCTCCTGGATGTTTATCAACAAATTCTTTAGTTAAATCAACTGTAGCAACCCTCCCCTCAATAGTAACTGGCGAGCGTAATTGTGCCTCTGTTGGCACAGTTGATTTTAGTCCTCTGTTTTCAGTAGGGCCTTTAATAAGTTCTTTTACAATAACGGAAGCTAAATTATTCACGCTCTTTTTAGCTTCAGTCATTGGAATATATCTAATTTCTTTTTGTAGCTTTGTACCGTCTTCATTTGAGAAATATAAATGAACCGGCACTTTATCATTAAGTTTTTTTGCTTCCTCCTCATTTAATACTATACTACTTACAGGATAAAGTTCATCATTGAATTCGTCTTCCATAGAAGATTTCTTAAAAAAGGAACACCCTGTTAATAAACTGAGTATAATAGAGAATACAGTAAAAAATATAATAGTTCTTTTCACTATCGACCACCCCGCATTAAATTGTTATACGATATAATTTATGCGGATAGTCCTATTAGTATTCTATTGTTGCGTCAAAAATATTTCGAGGTTATGTTTGGGGACAGTCATCAACTTCCTACGGAAAATATTTGTAATTTAATGCTTTTAAGTTTCTAATATAGTTAGTATGAATAATTTAATTTTCCGTAAAATTGAGGACTGTCCCCATTAAGTTTTAATTGGTAATTTAGATATTGTGCGAAGTAGTCTGAACCAGGATTTACAAGATTGATGGATTTATCGGATTAATTATGGAATTAATAAAATAATGGACTTGAAATGGAGTAAAAAGTAAGTTGTCTTTACCCTATTTCAATACACATATTAATAACTATTATCCAATTTTTCCTCATTGCCTTCCATTATTGCTATCGTTGAGCTTGTGCCAAGTCTTGTGCAGCCGGCTTCTGCAAATTTTACTGCATCATCAAAATTCTTTATCCCTCCGGATGCTTTTAATTTTACACTATAGCTGACTGAATTTTTCATAAGCTCTATATCCTCTAATGCAGCGCCTCCACCATTAAAGCCTGTAGAGGTTTTCACGAAATCAGCCCCTGCCTGTTCAGATAGTCTGCATGCAGTAATCTTTGAATCATTGTCAAGAAGTGCTGTCTCAATTATAACTTTAACAATTGCACCTCTTGTGTGTGCTGTTTCCGCTACTTGTCTGATATCTTCTATTACATATTCGTAATTTCCTGATAAAAGCTGACCAACATTTATTACCATGTCAAGTTCAGCAGCTCCATTTTCTATTGCTTCTATTGATTCTTCAACCTTGCATTTTGTTGTTGTTGAACCATGTGGAAATCCTATAACAGTACTTATCAGTACATTGGAATTCTTCAAGAAGTCCTTTGCCAGTTTTATATGTGATGGTTTGACACACACTGAAGCCACATTGTATTTAACAGCAATCTTACATTCCTTTTCTAAGTCATTATCCGTTGCATTTGGTTTTAATACTGCATGATCTATCATAGCTGCAATTATTTTCTTATCCATTAATTTTCCTCCTGATCTTATATGTAATTTATTGTATATGTCCTGTGATTCATCTTTATTATATCAAAATTTAATATTTTTTTAATATTTTTTTAATATTTTTATAAATTTCTTTCTTATATTCATTTACAAACGCTTGGTTTTGTTGTATTCTTAAAATATAGAATTTTTTCATAAATACTTACTCTTGTATTTGTTTGGAGGATTTAATATAAATGGACAATATGTCGGTGTGGCAAATATTATTTATAAGCTTTCCAGAAGAATTGTTAATTGTTATAACTACACTTGCTATTGCAGGGTATAAAGATGTATTAAATTTTAAAGATAAAAAAAATTTATTTAAACTTCTGATTTCAACTACATTGCTGGTAATAAGTACAGTATTAGGTCGTACTTTCCTTCCTTTTCTAGCACTAAATACCCTAATACAGATATTCGTTTACTATTTAATTATTATTTTAGTTTATAGATATAAATTCATTGCATGTATTTATTCTCTGTTTTTTTCTATACTTATCATTTTTATAGGTGAAACTATATTATTTTATTTACCTCCAGTATTATTTAATATTTCTTTAACTCAAATAGTTCAAAAAAGTTTTCTTAGATTTATATTTACTTTACCCACAAGGATTCTCCAAATTATTGTAGTCTTTCTAATATTTAAAATAAAAAATTTTAATACAACACTTATAAAGTTATCAAAAAAAGAATTTCTTAATATGATAATTTTCTTATCAATATTTTTGACAAATATGTATTTAATCGAGAATACTTTAAAGAATTCACCTATAGATAGTTCTCCAGAAATTAATATAATGATTTCTATTAGTATTACTGGAATATATTTTATTTGGCTTCTCTATAATATAATAAGTCTAAGAAACCAAGTCAAATTAAAGAATAAACTAAGGGATTTTGAACTTAATGCAATTCGTAAGCTTTTAACTGAAGGAAATGCAGAAAAAGTAATGTCCTTAATTGATATTGCTCTAAATAGAAAGGATGAGGCAGAATGAAATCAAAATTATTTTTATTAATTGGAGCTATTATTACTTTTCTTGCTGCATGGCAATCAGCTTTAGCTTCTTTCTTATTTGGTTACCAGCCAAAAGAACCGAAATGCTTAAAAAAGTAATCTAAGATTACAGAAAAAGCATAGCTTTTAGCTATGTTCTTTTTCCACCCCAAACAGTATATTTCTAACATTTCTTACATCCAGACCTTTTTCTTTTATTTCTTTAGCCAGATATAAATACTCAACATATTTTCTAGAATTTATAAAATTAAGCAATTCTTTATCATGAATATCTGAATAGTCTTTATTATTTGTTAAATTGCCGGGAGTTAACTCGGATGAGCTTTCTATAATATACTTTTCCATCATCTCAGCAATAAATGGACTTACGCTTTTTTCTTTACCTTTTTCAACTGCCTCATATACTTCCGGCTCTATCCGCTCTCCTACTTTCATATGTATATCATCTGTAATTTCTTCATAAGTCATTTGTCCTCTTATTTCCTTTAAGTCCTTAGGAGAAATACCAGCCTTGCTTTTATCAGGATAACCGATTTTTTCTATTAATTCTTTTACGGGTATTTCTAAAACAGAAGCAATATTACTTAATATTTTTATAGATGGTGTTACCTCTTTTCCGGTTCTCGGGTCAAAATTTTCTAATTTTTTTATATAAGTATGACTAACCTTGCATTTTTCTGCAAAGTCTCTAAGTGAAAGATCTAAACTCAATCTCTTAGCTCTAACTAAATCCCCCAGTTTGTTCATGTTTAACTCTCCCAAAAAAAACATTAAATAACATCCGAGTTTACATTTTCTTTAAATATTTTGTAAATCACGGTTGACAAAATTCAATTCCGATGGTAATATATAGGTGTAAACCATGGTTTACACTTTGCTTATACCTATAAAAGATATTATAACACATAATTTATTAAAATCCATATTAAAATAAAATTTTAAGTGTTGATGGAGGTCGTAGTATGAAAATTAATAGAGAAAAGTTAAATGAAATGATGCAAATCTATTGTGCAGGAAATTATAACCGCTTTGGTAGAGAACTTGGAGTTGATCCGGCTCACTTACATCGTTTTCTTAAAACCGGTGTCGGCGGAGGTAAAAAAATAGTATTCGGGATATTAAAGTTCTGTAAAGAAAAAAATATTAATTCAGATGTCTATTTTGATTTCTAAAACAAATAATTTTTAAGTTCAACAAGGTAGAATGATACATATCATTCTACCTTGTTGTCAAATTTTTCAGCTGCAAATCAATCTTCTCTAAAAAATAATGAGTAAATTGGAAAAATAAATGCTGCAACCCCTAGAAGCATAATCATTATTGCACCTAAAATGTTTTTTTTACTCCAGGTCCATTTTGCATAGCTAAGGGTGTAAATAAATACCCATATCAATACTACAGCAACTCCTAAATTTACTATCAATGTCAATATATATCACTCCATTTCTTTGCCTTTTGATGAGTATGCTGGTATACTTTTTAACATTAATCCCGGTCTTCTTATTTTTAAATCAACATCAATATTAAAAGCAGAATCTTTATATTTTTCAAGCCATCTGAAATCTTCCCACTTACCCCATGTTAAAAATTTCCATCTCAAAGCATTACCAAAGCCGCAAATGTCTGAATTAAATTCTAAAGTTGTTCTATCTAAAAATCTTTTCATTCCTTCTGATATAAATTTTTCTGCAGAGTTTTGAAGAATTTGAACATTCTCTTCACTTTCATAATTTATTCCGCTTTGTATGGACAGAATATTAGCTTCCAAAATTATCTTTGTATATATGTCAGGCTTTTCGCCTTCCAACTTAACCTTCCGAATAGGTATTCTACTCTGTTTTACATCAAGTAAGATAAAATCACCTTTTTTAATTGGATCAGGAAAAGACACATATGAATGTTCATACTTGCCTGTGAGCATAAGATAAAACAATGTTTCCTCTCCATCCAGTTCTCCGACCATTTTAGCACCATCAAAAACTGCTAATCCCATATTTTCTGATTTTGATTCACCTATTTTAGTAATATCCCCTCCCTTGAAATCACCTTCCAAAGGAATCTCCCTTCCTTTACTTTCACTGGTAGAAGCTTGATTGTTGAAATCTTTTGCAGATTCATATTTTGAAACTCCTACTAATGTAGCCACAGCCTGTGTACTTGAGCTTTCCTCCTGCATATAAAAATTTGTGAGAGTGCTAGGAGTAATAAAACCGGTATATTTATATCCCTTATGCACCATTTCATAGTATTTTGCAGGATTTACCTCAAGTAATGGTTTTACACTCTTTATGTAGCCTTCAGCTGATTCTCTTGCTATAACTACATGCATATTTGGCCTGAATTCTCTACCTCGTATAATTGCATGAATATATTTTTCCAATCCATCTGCTGCCAATTTCTTTGATATTACTAAAACTTTTGCATGAGATAGATTTATTTCTTTGCTTAAATAAGAATTTACTATATTTAATCCTGCATATATTGTAGGAGTTTCTATAGTAGTTATGGTAGATGATTTATCAGAGTCACCTGACTTTTCTCCCCCCCCAAGTGCCACTGGAACAACAAATTGAAGTGTCATTTTTAAATAATTGTTTTCTCCTTTATCTAAACCTATTGCTACAACATAAGCAAGGTCATCTATTTCTCTTAAATCATAACACCCGGAAATTGTCACAGCGAGAATTGTTATTGCAATCAGTAAACAAATTTTTCTATACATTTTTTCTCACCTTCTTATTTTTATTAAGAATCCTTGCAAATATCAATATGATTATAGGTATTAAAAAGGTTACTATCCAAGCCATGTCTCTAAAATATCTAGTTTCATATATAACAGACATATATAAATTCTCAGGTAATAAACTTAAATTGAATATAATTATCATCATAGGAAAAATCAATGGCCTTTGATATTTCAATTTAAATGTTTTTTGAAATACATATGTTATAAAAAATACTCCCGTACTTAAATATAAAAGTGCTGCTATTGCCCAAAATATCAGAAATAGAGATTCCACCCTTTCAAAAAATCTTCCCAGGTCAATAATTCTAGTTAATTGGTAAATCGGTAAAAAATTTTCTAATGCAGTTGGATATGAATAAACAAGTAAATAAGCTAATGACCCGATGGTTAAAAAAAATGCAGATGCTCCTATGGATATATATCCAACTTTACTAAACTCCTTATTGCTTTTTAAAAATGGAATAATTAAAAACAAGATGAGTAATTCACCAAATATTGATATTTTAGATGCACCTTTAATAAAAATATCAGAAGCACCCGTACCAAGTATAGGCATTATCCTTGATAATTCAAAATGAGGAGCTACACCAAATATAATTATAAAGTACGCAACTATTATTATAGGTACTAAAAATGCCTGAACCCTTACTATTGGTTCTATTCCAAGATATGCACCAATGATTATAGCAATAGAGAATAAAACTGTCACCAAGCTAATAGGAGTTAATGTAAGACTGATTATTTTCATATCCTCGCTAAATTCTCTTAAAACAACAGAAACGATATATATTAATGGTATTAAAAAAACAACTCCTGCAATAATTCGTCCAATTGATCCAAAAGATTTTTCACTTATATCAATTAAGTCCAGTCTTTCAAATTTCCTATGCAGCTTTGATATAATATAAAATAATAACAATGATATTATAGAAATATATATTGTCAGAATCCATCCAGCAGTGCCAGCATCTTCTGCAACTTTTCTTGGAAAATTTAAAAATATCTTTGTACAGATCATATTTATTGTTAACGCACTTGCTTCCCATGTCCCAAAAGAAATTCTATTCTTCATCACTTTTGTCCTCCTCTGGGTTACTATCAATCCAGGTCCTGCTAATATCCGGCTGTTTCTTTTCATCTTTAGTATTTAAGAAATCCGGCCTTCTCTCTTGCTTCCATATAGGTGATTTTGTTATTGTATCACTTATTCCTTGTGAAGTAACAGGTGCAAACGGTGCCATAAACGGAACCCCAAAGGATTTTGAATTTACCATAAACAGCATATGTAAAAACAATCCTAATGAAATACCAAAAAATCCGACAATTCCTCCTAAAAAAATGTAAAGAAATTTTAGGGCCCTAAAAGCATATCCCAATGAAAAATTAGGTATTGCAAATGAACCTATTCCAGTAACCGCTACTATAATTATTAATATGGGGCTTACAATATTTGCTGCAACTGCTGCCTGCCCCAGTATTAAAGCACCAATTATGCCTAATGTAGGTCCTATTGGTCCGGGTATTCTTATTCCGGCTTCTCTTATTAATTCAAAAGATATTTCCATGATAAGTATTTCAACAATTGATGGGAACGGCACTTTCTCCCTGGATGCTTCAATTGCAAATAATAGATCTGTGGGAATCATTTCCTGATGAAAATTTGTAATTGCCATATAAAGTCCCGGTAGTAATAATGATAAAAATATCCCAAACATCCTTATACATCTGAAAAGTGTTGCATAGGGATATCTGATATATGAATCTTCCGGGCTTTGTAAAAGAGTAACAAATGTCACAGGCATTACTAGTACAAATGGACTTCCATGCAAAACAACTGCTACCCTTCCCTCTGAAAGTGCAGAAGCAACTCTATCAGGTCTTTCTGTAGCCAGAATTTGTGGCGAGGGTAGTAGAGTACTATCTTCCAGCAATTGTTCCAATTCGCCCGAATCTATAATATAATCAACCTTAATATCTTCCAATCTTCTGCGAACTTCATTTACAAGAGAATCATTGGCAATATCTTTTATGTACATTAAAGAACACGGTGTTTTACTTCTTTTCCCTAAAATAACACTTTCAGCAATCAAATCCTCATCTTTAAGGATTTTTCTTATCAATCCGGTGTTTACCCTCAATATTTCATTAAAACCTTCTTGGGGGCCTCTGATTACCATCTCCGTATTTGGCCTGCTTACCCCTCTATGTTCCCATCCTTTGACATCTGCAGCATATGCTTCATCAATACCATCTATAAATATTCCACAGCCACCAAAATTAATTTCATTTATGACTTCAATATATTTGCTTGTAATCTTCAACTGATTTTGTGGCAATAAATGGTTTTTAATAAAATCACTTACGTTATTATCTTTGCTTTTGATATCAATACCGGATAAAAGCATTAAAGGCTGAAGAATAGCCATATTAATAACTGTTCTATCAGTCATTCCATCAAAAAATAATATAAATGCACTAAGTACCTTATCTTTGGCAACAATATCAAATTCTCTTAAAACAATATCTCCATTAGTAGGAATACTATATACTTTTTTCATATATTCCAGATTTTCTTGAAGACTCTTACTTACATTTTCCCTCTTCAATGTATTACTTTTACACTGTCTGGATTTTTGTTTTTTATCACCTTTAGATTCCTCATTATCCTTAATTATCACCTTGGGAATACGAGCACTTTTCTTTGCTAGGCTCTTTTCAGAATTTTTGTCTTCTTTTTCATCTTCATCAGTTTCATGAAATTTACTATCCTCACTGATAATAAACTTTTCTTCCTTCTCGTACTCATTAAAAACAAGTAAATTCTTTATATTTCTAAACAAATTAGTCAATATTTTCACACTCCATAACTATTGATGAACTACAGAAAGCTTGTCTTTCTGATTATATATTCACGTATATTATGGTTAATTTGGATATAAATTATTCAAATCAATTTAAAAACAAAAATATCTATAGAATTTGCGTAAATGATTCTACATTTTAATTTAACTTATGGGAAATCTCCACTTATAAAACTCTTTAAACGCTCAAATATCTATAAACTTAATATAGAATCATTTATGCGTTTAATATACGATTTCTCAAGATTTGGTTGACAATCTAATTATAATATATTAATATATAACTATAACATATGAATATATATTCATATGTTCCACTGAAAGGATGATTGTATGAAAAATGATACTAAAATAGATTTATGTAATTGTACAGTTATACATAGTGAGCTAATAGAAGAAGCTCAGAAAAATATGCCGCTAGAAACGGCATTATACGATTTGGCAGAGCTTTTTAAGGTTTTTGGAGATTCTACACGTATTAAGATTATTTATACTTTATTTACATCTGAAATGTGTGTTTGTGATATTGCCTCATTGTTAGGTATGAATCAATCTGCAATATCCCATCAACTAAGAGTTCTAAAACAGTCAAGACTCGTCAAATATCGACGAGAAGGAAAAATAGTTTACTATTCCCTGGATGATGACCATGTAAAACAAATATTTGATTTGGGGCTAAAGCATGTGGAACATCGTTAATAGTTTGGAGTTTATTATAATGATTAAAAAGAAATAGTTTTTTTATAAATTCATAAGATAGTGCGGAATTTATTTTTAGGAGGGTATATGAAATGGCAAAGTCGCTGGAAAAAGAATTGTCAGCAATTTTTCTAAGAACGATTAATGTAAATTTTGAACAAAGTTTAGGTATTTCAAAAAATGAATATATGCAAAAAGTTTTAAAAGCTTTAAGTGATGAAATAGTGGATTCTCCCGAACTTTCTGATAAAAATGGCCCCTTGGCATCATATATTAAAATTAGTGTATTGGTACTAGCAATAATAAAAGTATATGAAGAATGTGAACTCAAGGAAGATAAAATTGGTCAACTTATATATAAATTGGCTGAATCCTATTTTCATCTTAATGGATTTTCGAGATTTATTAAAAAACAGCTTTTCTTTTCAAATTTCAATCTTAAACAAATTAAAAAAAGAGAAGAAAGTAGTAATAAAAAAGATAACGGAATAAATGGATTTAAACTTAAATTAAACAAAACAAACGATAAAAATAAATTTAGTGTTGATTACCTTCAATGCGGAATTTGCGATTATTATCGTAAAAAAAATATGTTTAAATACGTAAAATACTGCTGTTTAACAGATTACGCAATAATGAAAAATCTTGGTATATCCTTCTCAAGAAAATCAACAATTGGCAATGGCGGAAGCAAGTGTGATTTTAGTTTTTCAAAGATTGGTGAAATTACCGAGGGATGGCCTCCACACAGCCTTGATGAATTCAAGAAATAGCCCTATCAGAAAATGATAATAAAAAATTGTTTTAATACCAAATTAACATATAAAAGAGGTGTATATAGTGAGAAAAATAACATACAAGTTAAAGGGTTTGAATTGTGCTAATTGTGCAGTCAAAATTGAGGAAAATACAAAACTAATTGATAATATAAAAGATGCTAATTTAGTTTTTTCAACCCAGAGCTTAAGTGTTGAAGTTGAAGATTCGAATAAAGTAGATGAAGTGACCGGAAAAATTAAAAAATTAGTTAAAAAGCTTGAGCCTGATGTTGAGGTAATGGATACAACTTCAGCAGAAATAAAGATAAACAATTCACAATTAAATACAGCTTTTAAGAAGCAAATTCCTTTTCTTTTAATAGGCTCATTATTATTTATTTTTGCATTAATAATTAAAGTAGATACAATTCCAAAAATCATTTTATATGGATTGAGTTATCTGGTTATTGGTCATAAAGTTTTACTTAAGGCTATGGGAAATATACTAAGAGGCCAGGTATTTGATGAGAATTTTTTAATGTCAATTGCCACTTTAGGAGCTTTTGCAATAAATGAGTATTCTGAAGCTGTTGCTGTAATGTTATTTTATATGCTTGGCGAGTTTTTCCAGGATATTGCTGTAAATAATTCAAGAAATTCGATAAAATCATTGTTAGATATTAGACCTGATTATGCAAACCTAAAGACAAGTAATGGAATAAAAAAAGTTAGTCCTGAAGTTGTTAGTCCTGAAGACATAATAATTGTTAAGCCTGGAGAAAAAGTCCCACTGGATGGAATTGTTATAAATAGCAGCTCTTTTGTGGATACATCCTCAATAACAGGTGAATCAGTTCCAAGGAAAATATGTGAAAATGAAGAGATTTTAAGTGGATTTGTTAATTCAAGTTCAACTTTAACAGTAAGAGTTACAAAAAGTTATAGTATGTCCACAGTATCCAAAATACTTGATTTAGTTGAAAATGCAGCTTCAAATAAAGCTACTACTGAGAATTTCATAACAAAATTCGCGAGATATTATACTCCTACAGTAGTACTTACTGCATTGGCAATTTCCATTTCGCCTCCTTTAATAACAGGCACTTTTGACTTTTACTCATGGATATATAGAGCACTAATATTCCTGGTAATATCCTGTCCCTGTGCATTGGTAATTTCTATTCCATTAAGCTTTTTTAGCGGCATAGGCGCTGCATCATCAGAGGGTATATTAATTAAAGGAAGTAATTACCTGGAAGCCTTAAATGACGTTAAAACTGTTATTTTTGATAAAACAGGGACATTAACAAAAGGAACATTTAAGGTTGTTGAAATCGTTCCAAACAATAATTTTAAAAGGGATGAGCTTTTAAAATATGCAGCCTATGCAGAAGCTCAATCAAATCATCCTATAGCGAAATCCATTATTAGCTCCTTCAACCAACAAATTGATGAGAACATGATTTCTCATTATGAAGAAATCCCGGGACATGGAGTAAAGGTTATAATTGGTGATGATGAAATTGTTATTGGCAATGATAAAGCAATGCATATAAATGCATGTATCGAACACGATACATGCAATATCCAGGGTACAGTTGTTCATGTTGCTGTAAATAATATTTATGCAGGATACTTATTAGTTGCAGATGAGCTTAAAAGTGATTCAATAGAAGCTATTTCAAAACTCAGGTCTTTAGGAATATCCAAGATTGCTATGCTCACCGGTGACAGTAAGCAATCTGCAAAAGCTATTGGTGGAAAACTCGGTATCGATGATGTATATTCTGAGCTGTTACCTCATGAAAAAGTTGAGATTTTGGAAAAACTTGAATTAGAAAAAGAGTCTAAATTAATCTTTGTCGGAGATGGAATCAATGATGCGCCGGTTCTTACAAGAGCAGACATCGGAATATCAATGGGGGCAATGGGCTCTGATGCTGCAATTGAATCATCTGATATTGTGTTAATGACTGATGAACCTTCTAAGCTTTTTAAAGCAATAACTATAGCTAGAAAAACAAGATCAATTGTATTACAGAATATTGTATTCGCATTGGGAATTAAATTAGTTGTGCTTTTATTAGGAGCTTTAGGTTTCGCTACAATGTGGGAAGCTGTTTTCGCAGATGTAGGAGTTACACTGATTGCAGTATTTAATTCATTGAGGATTTTGAGAAAATATTAAGGCAAGTGTGGACGGTTCTTGCTTGCCTAATGCTTCAATTTAAAGACAGCTTTCATCTCTCCTACAAATTCCCCTTTATAATTAAGTATTTTTGGCTTCCAAAAATCAATTAATTCATCCATCTCTTTTGCTGATATTATATTTAGTTGTACTAAAAGCTCTAATATGACCGGGTCAATAGCTCGAATGTTTCCATCTTCGATTTTGATAGCTATACCAATTCTTTCTTTTAGCAATCCACATGCGAATACACCTTCTGATCCCATTTTCCCGATTAATCTGTCACCAAAATGTTTCATTAATAAGGTATCTATTCTATCATGTCCGGCAACCATCTCTGGATACATTGTCATAGAACTCACAACATAGTTCTGAGATTTAGAATATTTCCCATTGGAAAAGTTTAAATCACATAAATTACAGTAGGATAAAGCTATATTTTTTAATGGTATTGCATATACAGGTATACTACAACCATCAACACCAATAATTATTTTAGATTTTTCTACTCCACTAAACATTGATATATCTTCTAATATATCCTTTTGAATACTGTGCTCAATAATGTAATAATTATTTTTATCTAAATTGCTATATATACATGCACTTAATATACCCATATGTTTTGCAGAACAATTATTGTGAAGCTGGGTTGCTTCTTTACCAGAAAGAAATAATTCCTTATTTTCTAAAGCACCAAAAGGTCTTCTGATGCCACATCCCAAACTTTTTTCCGTTATTCCGGTTTTGTCCATAATGCTTTGAAGCACTTCTATGTGCTCTTTTCCACCACTATGGGAAGAAGCCATAATTGCTATTTCTTTCAAATCAAATTTGAATTCTTCTACTATTCCCTTCTGGATATTTGAAACTAATATGATAGGCTTTGCAGCAGAACGAAAGTATGTAACTTTTTCGGCATTACCAACGTAATTTATAACTTTTCCCTCAGAATTCACAACACAAATATCCCCTCTGTGAAGGCTTTCAACTAAATTTCCTCTTATAACTTCAACAAGTATTTCAGACATATTAAACCTCCACTTAGGCACCGCAAAATATTTAACGTTTCTTTTTTGCCATACCTTTTGTGAAAACAACAGGCAGAAGGCAAAACTTATAGAAGCGGTTAATATTTTGCAAGCCCTTATTATTGAACCTTATTTTTTTAATATATCCAAATAAAATTAAATATATTTATTTTTATAAGGTTTTTAAGTTATAATATATGTACAAATAATTATAATAACTTATAAAAAATAAAAACTTTTAGAGCCCTTTGTAATAAACAGGAGATAATTTTCATGAACATTTTAGGACTTATAGTTGAATACAATCCTTTTCATAATGGACACCTATATCATTTAAATGAATCAAAAAAGGTCACGGGTGCAAGTCATGTTGTCTGTGTAATGAGTGGCAATTTTATTCAAAGAGGTGAGCCTGCAATAGTAAGTAAGTGGGCAAGGGCCAGGATGGCTTTAAATTCCGGAGTTGATTTAGTCATTGAGCTTCCCACTGTTTATGCCATGTCAAGTGCTGAATTTTTTGCCTTTGGAAGTATTAAAATTTTAGATAGCTTAAACGTTATAGATGGTATTTGCTTTGGTAGCGAAAATGGTAGAATTGAAGAACTTGATTTAATTGCAGATATTCTTATTAAAGAACCTAATGAATATAAAGATATATTAAAAAAGAACTTGAATAAGGGCTTATCCTTTCCTAAATCAAGAGAACTTTCTATTAGTGAATACTTAATAAATAGTCATAGTGAACTTTCTAATTTAAGTGATATAATTTCAAGCTCAAATAATATTCTAGGAATTGAATATCTAAAAGCCCTTAAAAGACTTAATAGCAATATTAAATGTCAAACTATACAAAGAGTAAGTAATTCATATAATTCAGAGAATTTAACAGGAGAAATTTCAAGTGCTACAGCAATAAGAAAGCATTTATCTGAATCTTATCAAGGGAGCGGTCGAGGGGGCTGTGGTCAAGGGGACGCTTCTGGCGGTCAAGGGGACGGTTCTTATGACTACATAAGTAG
>CAYYEC010000036.1:0-14215 GCA_964470745.1 uncultured Eubacteriales bacterium
ACCTATACTTGAAGGAATATTACTTGAAGCTAATGATAGATTTAAATTAACTGGAAATGGACTTGAAATAGGTATAGAATGCTATATAGATTCAGATATTCAGGAAAAGGGATCTATTGTTCTAAACTCTAAAATGTTCGGTGAAATTATCCGCAGACTTCCTGACTCTGAGGTATTAATTGAAATTAGAAATGATGATATGGTATTAATTGAATGTGATAATTCGCATTTCCAAATAAAAGGAATTAATTCAAGTGGATTTCCTGCTTTACCTGAAGTAATAAAAGAAAATGAAATTATTATTAATCAAAAGATTCTTAAAGATATGATAAGACAAACAATATTTGCTGTTGGCCTAGATGAAAACAGACCTATTTTAACAGGAGCTTTACTTGAATGTTCTCAAGGGCAAATTGCTTTTGTTTCTATAGATGGATTCAGATTAGCATTAAGAAAAACCTATGTAGAAAACATTGATTCAGATTTTAACGTTGTTATTCCTGGTAAAACTTTAAGTGAAATTGCAAAGATCATCCAAACATCTGATGAAGACCTTACAATATGCACATCTCACAATCAAGTTCTTTTTAATTTTTCAAATTGTAAAGTTGTGTCCAAACTTTTGGAGGGTGAATATTTGAATTATAGTAATTTAATACCAAATGAACATGAAAGTAAGATTAAAGTTAGAACCAAAGATATATTATCAAGTATTGAAAGAGCTTCTCTTATATCAAACGAAGATAAAAAATATCCTGTGAAGTTTGATTTATCTGATAATAAATTGATAATTACTTGTAATACTAGTAATGGAAATGCAAGAGAAGAATTGTTTATAGATATGGATGGCTCTGATATTTTAGTAGGATTTAATCCAAAGTATTTCATTGAGGCTCTTAAAATTATAGAAGATGAAGAAGTTGATATATATTTTACTTCAAATATTGGACCATGTGTTATTAGACCTTTGGAAGGAAACGAATATACTTATATGATTTTACCTGTAAGAATAAAAAGTGAATAAATTTTTGGAGAGAAAATATAATGGAAAAAGTACAAATAAAGACAGATTTTATAAAGCTTGACCAGTTATTAAAGTATGTTGGAGCGTGCTCTTCCGGAACAGATGCTAAATATTTTATTACTGAAGGAAAAGTTAAAGTTAATAATGAAGTTGAATTGAGAAGAGGAAGAAAGCTTAGAACTGGCGATATTATATCAATTAATAATTCTAGCTATGAAGTATGCTATATGGAACGCAATAAGTAAATTATATTTGGGTTATTTACATTCCGAGTTTTAAAGGTAATACAACTCGATATTTTTAAATAAAAAGTATTTTTGTTGATCCGGAAATTTGGAGGATTACTTTGTTTATTGAGAAAATTAAATTAAGAAATTTTAGAAATTATCAAGCTTCTGAGATTAGCTTTAGTAAAAACTTAAATGTAATCCTTGGGGACAATGCTCAAGGAAAAACAAATATAATAGAAGCCATATATTTATGTGCGACTGGAAGATCTCATAGGACTATTCATGATAATGATTTGATAAGATTTGGAAGTAATGATTATTATATTTTTCTAAGATATAATAAAAACAATTTAGATACTGATATTGAAATTAGTTATAATGAAATAAAGAAAAAGAGTATAAAAATAAATGAGATTCCTTTAGCTAAAATAGGAAAACTAATTGGTAATCTTAATATAGTTTTATTTTCTCCTGAAACATTATCTGTTGTAAAACAGGGACCATCTGAAAGAAGAAGGTTTTTGGATATATTAATTAGTCAAATTAAACCTTCATATTTTTATGATCTACAACAGCTAAATAAAATATTGAGTCAAAGAAATTCTTTATTAAAAAGTATTCAAAAAAGGAAACAACTCGAAGAAACTATTGATGTTTGGGATAGAAGCTTAGCTCAAATATCATCAAAAATTTTTAGTAATAGAAATTATTTTGTAGAAAAATTAAGTAGGTTTGCAAAAAAAAATCATTATAAGTTGACTAATAATGATGAAAAATTATTGATAGAGTATGTTCCGTCAGTAAAAATTGAAAATTTTTTGGAAATATCTGATATAGAGAAGTCCTATTATAAATTATTAAAAAAAAATATAGAAAAAGATATTTTTAGGGGTACAACTTCAATAGGTCCACAAAAAGATGATTTTAATGTATTGATAAATGATTGTAACATAAAGCTTTTTGGTTCTCAAGGGCAGCAAAGAACTGCTGTTTTATCTTTAAAATTATCTGAAATGGATATAATGGTTGAGATGACTGGAGAGCATCCAATTTTATTACTTGATGATGTTATGTCTGAATTGGATGAAAAAAGGCAACAATTATTATTGAATTCATTATCTAATGTACAAGGGTTTATAACATGTACTCATTTAGAAGATAACGTTAGTAATTTAATTAGTGATAAATATTTTGTTAAAAGTGGAGAAATTGTTAAGATATAATTATATAATTAAAATTACGAATTAAAGATATAAATAAATAATTTGCTAATTTTTATTAAATAATATAAAATAAAGTTTAGGCTAGTATATAAATTGGAAACTTTATACTCTTATGCTTTTTGAAGTTTGTTTTTTAAGGAGGAAGTTTAGTGTTTTTGCATTTAGGTGGAGATGTCGTAATTCCATTAAAGGATGTTATAGCTATTTTGGATATTGATAAGACTACTATTTCAAAAGATACCCGGGAATTTTTAGCTGTAGCTGAAGAAGAAGGTTTTATTGAAAGTATTTCTGATGATTTGCCAAAGTCTTTTATAATAACTGAGACTGATAAAAATAGTAAAATATATTTATCTCCAATATCTTCTGTGACTCTTTATAAGAGAGCTGGTTTTCTGGGAGATTTATGCAATATAAATAAGTAAAAAGAGATAATAGATATAAATAAAATCTAGTGGTTTGCCATTTGATTTTTTGAGGAGGATTTATTTTGGACGAAATTCAAAATATAGCAGAAAATACTAAAGTTAATAATACATATGGAGAAGAACAAATACAGGTATTAGAAGGTCTTGAAGCTGTTAGAAAAAGGCCCGGTATGTATATTGGTAGTACTTCTAGCAGAGGATTGCACCATTTAGTGTATGAAATAATGGATAATAGTATTGATGAGGCTTTAGCTGGTTTTTGTGATAAAATACAAATAATAATTAATAAAGACAATAGTATAACTAATATTGATAATGGAAGAGGGATACCTGTAGGAATGCATCCAAAAATGGGAATTCCTACACTTGAAGTTGTTCATACTGTATTGCATGCTGGTGGTAAATTTGGTGGAGAAGGATATAAGGTTTCAGGAGGGTTACATGGTGTTGGTGCTTCAGTTGTAAACGCTTTATCTGAATCTCTTGAGGTAGAAGTTAGTAGAGATGGCAAAATATACAGACAAACATATGAAAGAGGGATTCCAACATCTCAGGTTACTGTAGTAGGTGAGACAGAATCTACCGGAACAAAAACAACTTTTAAGCCTGATAGCGAAGTTTTTGATGAGTTAGTTTTTGACTTCGACATTTTATTAGCTAGATTTAGGGAATTGGCTTTTTTAAATAAGGGAATTACTATCGTATTAATAGATGACAGAGGAGAAGAAAGAGTTGAAAAAGACCTTCATTATGATGGAGGAATTATATCATTTGTTGAATACATAAATAGAAATAAGGTAGCCCTTCACAGTGAAATAATTTATATTGAAGGTTATAGAGAAAATTCTCAGGTCGAGGTTGCAATGCAATTTAATGATTCTTATGTAGAAAATATATTCAGCTTTGCTAATAATATATCTACTACAGAGGGTGGTACTCATGTTACGGGTTTCAAGTCATCAATAACAAAGGTTTTTAATGATTATGCCAGAAAAACTAATATTTTAAAAGATAATGATAAAAATCTTTTAGGTGAAGATATAAGAGAAGGCCTTACCACAGTAATTAGTGTTAAATTATCAGAGCCACAGTTTGAGGGGCAGACAAAAACTAAATTAGGTAATAGTGAAATAAGAACTTTGGTGGAAAATACTGTTAATGAAAAGCTAGTTTATTTTCTGGAAGAAAACCCTTCTGTTGCTCGTGTTATTTTGGACAAATGTCTGAATGCAAGCAGAGCAAGAGAAGCTGCCAGGAAAGCTAGAGAATTGACAAGGAGAAAATCTGCTCTTGAGTCAACTACACTTCCTGGTAAACTGGCAGATTGTCAGGAAAGAGATCCTTCTAAATGTGAAATTTATGTAGTAGAAGGTGATTCTGCAGGTGGATCTGCTAAACAGGGAAGGGATAGAAAATTCCAAGCTATTTTGCCTCTTTGGGGTAAAATGTTAAATGTTGAAAAGGCACGTCTTGATAAAGTTTATGGAAATGATAAGTTGATGCCTGTTATCACTGCATTGGGAGCTGGTATAGGTGAGGATTTTGACATATCAAAATTAAGATATCATAAAATTATTATAATGGCCGATGCTGATGTGGATGGATCTCATATAAGAACTTTATTATTGACATTTTTATTTAGATATATGAGACCATTAGTTGAAAATGGTCATATATATATTGCTCAGCCTCCACTTTTTAAAATTTCTAAGGGTAAACAGGAGTTCTATGCATATAATGAAAAAGATATGGCGAAAATTTTTAAGGAGAAGGAATGGAGTAAGGATGAGTGTTCAATTCAAAGATACAAAGGTCTTGGTGAAATGAATCCTGAGCAACTATGGGAGACTACTATGAATCCTGAAACAAGAACTATATTAAAAGTAGAACTTGATGATGTTGTGGTTGCTGATGAAATATTTACTATATTAATGGGAGATAAAGTAGAACCAAGAAAAGAATTTATTCAGACATATGCAAAAACTGTAACAAATCTTGATATTTGATTTGTTACAGTTTTAGATTAAGATACAGATTAAGATTAAGATAAAAAAATGACTAATTTTTAGTCATTTTTTTATGTGGTTATAATCAATAAATAATTAACTTTATTTTAAAAATTTATTGATGCTTTATCATTAAAACAGGAATGATAATAACCTTAATGTAATTTACTTCTTATACTTTATATAGAAATGTATCTTTTATCTCTTTCCACAATATTAATCTTCACCTTAGTCCTAATAATAATGTTTACCTATATTTTTCCTGTTACTAGTAAAAATCCAATTAATAAAAATGCTATTCCAGAGCAAGTTTGTATATAATTTTGAGGTATATATTTATTTATTACAGATCCTGCTATAACGCCTAAAAGAGAAGATAAAACTAATGCTGATGCTGATCCTAGAAATGTATGCCATATTGAATTTGATTTACTTGCAAGCAGCAAAGTTGATAATTGTGTTTTATCTCCTAACTCTGCTAAAAAAACTAATATGAATGCTGTCGAAATTGATTTCCACATAATAACTCCTAAATTTTATTTATAATGTTGTTTATATAAAATATATTCTAGTCATTTTTAAATATGCATTGTTTCACGTGAAACATTTTTATTTGGCTTTTTGTAATGTAATTAATTAAGAATCTTTCTTATAGGGATTTTTTAATGGATAATTGATTCAAGTCGGGATTAATCAAATGCGTACTAGGGTACGCAAGGTTGAGATTGAGATTAAGATTGAGTAAAAGATAAGAAAATCCTACGAAGCCCTTCTTATATATTTCTTAATCTTAATCTCAACCTTAACCTTTGCGAAGCATAACTTCGCAATTTTTACAAATTACTAATTGAAGTTTTATTAATAAATATTAAAAAATTAGTTACTAGTGAAAAATGTTTAAATATACTATAAAAATAAAGACATATTTCAAAAAAATAAATATTTTTTAATGTATTTTATGATATAATTAAAAACATAAAATACATTAAAAATAATATTTTATTATAGATATGAGAATTTGTAATAAGATAATTTAGTGTTTTATTTATAATTAAATTGGGGTGAAAAATTTGGCTAAGGTCATAGCAATTGCTAACCAGAAGGGTGGAGTTGGCAAAACCACGACAGCTGTTAATTTAAGTTCATGTTTAGCAACAAAAGGTAAAAAAGTTCTTGTCATTGATATTGACCCTCAGGGAAATACTACAAGTGGTGTTGGTATTGATAAAAAAAATATTGAGAAATCTATTTATGATGTAATAATAAATGGTGAAGAAATTAAAAATACGATAATTTCAACACAGATAGAAAAATTAAGTATTTGTGCTTCAAATATACAGTTAGCAGGAGCTGAGGTTGAATTAGTATCTGTAATTTCGCGAGAAACAAGAATGAAAATTGCAATAGCCTCTATAAGGGAAAAGTTTGATTTTATAATAATAGATTGTCCACCTTCATTAGGTTTATTAACCGTAAATTCTCTTACAGCAGCTGATACCATATTAGTTCCAATTCAATGTGAATACTATGCGCTAGAGGGATTGAGCCAGCTAATGAATACTGTAAAACTTGTTCAGAAACATCTAAATCCTAATTTGGATGTAGAAGGTGTTGTTTTAACAATGTTTGATGCAAGAACAAATCTATCTATACAAGTAGTAGAAGAAGTAAAAAAATATTTCAGAAATAAAGTTTATAGGACAATTATACCTAGAAATGTTCGATTAAGTGAAGCACCAAGTTATGGTCTGCCAATTATTTTATATGATCCAAAGTCAAGAGGTGCTGAATGTTATTTAGAACTTGCTGAAGAAGTTATTGAATATTCAGAAGAGGAGAATAAAAATTAATGAAAAAGGGATTGGGAAAAGGATTAGGCGCTTTAATATCTTCAGCTGAGACTGATAATTCTGGCATTTGTGAATTAAGGATTAATGAACTTGAACCTAATTCAGATCAGCCAAGGAAAAAATTTGATGATGAAAAATTAAATCAATTGAGTCAATCAATAAAGGAACATGGAATAGTACAGCCAATCATTGTAAAATATAATGATGGTGTATATAAGATTGTTGCTGGCGAAAGAAGATGGAGAGCTGCAAGAATTGCTGGATTGCAAACAGTACCTGTGCTTATAAAAGATTTATCTAGTAAAGAAATAATGGAAATTGCCTTAATTGAAAATATACAAAGGGAAGATTTAAATCCTATTGAAGAAGCGGAAGCTTATGAAAAATTAATAGCTGATTTTAAATTAACCCAGGAAGAGATATCTAAAACGGTCGGCAAAAGTAGATCGGCAATAGCAAATTCAGTTAGACTATTGAATTTAGATAAGAAAATCCGTGAAATGGTTATTGAAAATTATATTTCTAGTGGTCATGCTAGAGCATTGTTAGCAATTGATGATGTACAAAGACAGCTAGAGATTTCTAAAGAAATAATATCAAAAAACCTTAATGTTAGAGAAACTGAAAAACTAATTAAAAATATAAATAAAACTAAAGAGATTAAGACTAAAAGTAAAGATGAACAGATAATTGAAATTGAAGATAAGTTGAAAAGTTTATTTGGTACAAAGGTAGAATTACAATCTAATAATAAAAAAGGAAAGATAATGATTGAGTATTATTCAAATGAGGAATTAGATAGAATTTTAGATTTACTAAAAATCAAGTAAGATCAAAAAAAATCGACCTTCAAAAATAAGTTTTAAGACGTTATTTTAATATAAGTAATATAAAAATACATTGGAAACATAAAAATGATTGTGGATTAAATTTAAGTGTTTTAAATATATAGTATGGAAATTATCTAAAAAAATGTTTCACGTGAAACATTTTTTTAGATATTATAAGGAGAATGAAAATGAATAGTCTAATAAATCTATTATCACTAGAAAGAATTATAATAATTTTTAATACACTGGTTATTTTTATTTTATTAATTTTAAATATGAAAAATAATATTAAAATGAAGAAAATAAAATATAAATATGAAAAATTCATGAATGGATTAAGTGATAGAAATATAGAAGAATTATTAACTACATATATAGATAAAACAGGAGACCTCAATGAAAAAACATATAAAAATGAAACTAAGATTAATGAAATGGAAAGTAAACTTAAAAAATGTATGCAAAAAATGGGGATAGTCAGATTTAGTGCGTTTGATAATGTGGGGAGTGATTTAAGTTATTCTGTTGCATTATTAGATGAAAACAATGGAGGAGTAGTTCTAACGAGTATATATTCAAGAGATAATTCTACAACATATGCAAAGCCAGTAGTAAATGGAAATTCAAAGAATAAACTATCAGCCGAAGAGATTAAGGCAATTGATGAAGCAATGAAGAGCTGAAATATGATGATTGATAAAATATATTGGGAATATTTTAGTATTAATTCGTAATTTGTAAATATTGCGAAATAAGTGCCAAATTCCCGTTTCGGAATCAAGGGGACGGATTCTGATGCTTCCGAAGTGAAACGAAGGACCGTAGGGAAAGCAGCAGAACCGTACCCCATGATTCCGTAGCGGGAAGACTACTTCGCATTTTATTTACATTGCGAAGCAAAATTTTAAATTAGCCTTGACAAAAACATATGGTTATTATATATTAATAAAACAATAATAGTTCGATGAAGGAGAAAAGTAATACATTATTTTGATTAAGAGAGTTGATGGATGGTGTAAATCAACCAAAATAAGGTATGAAGTCCACTCCAGAGATTTCGATGATGAATCGGACCGGTAGCTACGGTTAAAGAGCTTTAAGATAGTCAATATAGGAATAGAAATATTGTCCTATTAAAGATTAATAAGGGTGGCACCGCGGGTAATACCTCTCGTCCCTGAATAATATCAGGAATGAGGGGTTTTTTGTTTTATAAAATAAGAATAATGGAGGATGAATATGCTAGATATTAATATGATTAGAAAAAATCCAGATGAAGTAAAAGAACAATTGCTTAAGAGAATGGATTCAGTAGATTTTACTGAATTATTAGAATGGGATAAAAAAAGAAGAGAACAAATAACTGAAACAGAAAATCTAAAAGCTGAAAGGAATAGAGTTTCAGCACTTATTCCTAAATTAAAAAAAGAAGGAACAGATGTTACAGACAAAATGGAGGATATGAAAAATATCGGAGAAAAAATAAAAGAAATTGACAAAGAAGTAAAGGAATTGGATGATAAAATAAATAATTTTATTGCAGCATTACCAAATCTGCCAGCACCAGATGTAATTCCCGGTGGAAAAGAAAATAATGCAATTGTTAGAGAATGGGGAAGAAAACCTGAATTTGATTTTGAGTTCAAAAACCACGTAGATTTAGTTACATCACTAGATTTAATAGATTATGAAAGAGGAGTAAAAATTGGTGGTAATGGCTTCTGGGTTTACAAAAATGAAGGAGCGCTACTGGAATGGGCACTTTTAAATTACTTTATTGAAGAACATCTAAAAGATGGATATGAGTTTATGCTGCCGCCACATATTTTAAGTTATAAATGTGGATATACAGCAGGACAATTTCCTAAATTTGCAGATGATGTATTTAAGATTGAGACAAGTGTTTCAAATGATCAAATGCAATTCATTCTTCCAACAGCTGAAACAGCATTAATAAATTACCATAGAGATGAAATTCTATTAGAAGAAGAGCTTCCAAAAAAATATTTCGCTTATACTCCATGCTATAGAAAAGAAGCAGGTAGCTATAGAGCAGATGAAAGAGGTATGATAAGAGGACACCAATTTAATAAAATAGAAATGTTCCAGTATGCACTACCTGAGGATTCAGAAAAATCATTGAATGAATTAATAAATAAAGCTGAAAGATTGGTACAAGGGTTAGGATTACATTATAGACTCACTAAATTAGCAGCAAAAGATTGCAGCGCATCCATGGGAAAAACATATGATATAGAAGTATGGATTCCAAGCATGAATGATTATAAAGAAGTAAGCTCAGCTTCAAATGCATATGAGTACCAGGCAAGAAGAGGTAATATAAAGTTCAAGAGAAGTTCAACTAAAAAGAATGAATTCGTTCATACTCTAAATGCATCCGGATTAGCAACAAGTAGATTACTTCCAGCTATAGTAGAACAATTTCAACAAAAAGATGGAAGTGTAGTTATACCAGAGGTATTAAGAAAATGGATTGGTAAGGATAAGTTGGTAGTGAAGTAGAGATTAAGATTGATACTATTCAGAATAAAAAAAGATAAAAAAGTAACTATAGATTTCGCGTAAATGATTCTATATATCAATTAACTTACGTGAAATCTACACCTATAAAACTCATTAAATGAACAAATATCAATATTAATTTAATGTAGAATCATTTGTGCGTTTAATATATTAAGATTAATTAGATAAAAAAATTTTAAGTAAGAATAATAAAATAAAAAAAATTGCAAAAAAAATAAAAATTTTAATAAAAATAAAAAAAACAGTTGATTTTTTGCAAGATTCATGTTAATATTTATTCATAAGTTAATATTATAAAGTTAATTGCTATGATGTAATTAGTCTTTAGGCTATGAAGCCACAATTCTTGATGTATGGAGCATCAATGTATTGTGGTATTTTTGTGTTTAAAAAAGGTCCTGTAGGGCTGAGCTAGGGTCTAGGTACTGGATTCTAGAGGTAGCAACAAAATGTTTGGGATTAATGAAAAAATAATAAAAAACCAGCAAATATAGATTAAATGCAGTAAAAAATGAAAAACTTATCTTTCATTAATCCTTTTCATAAATTTAATATTTTATCAGGGTAAATAAAAAGAATTTAGATTAATTGGTATTGAGAAATAAATAAAAAGAAGAAATATAAAAAATAAGAGGTTCTAATTCTCAATTTTTAAATCTTAATTCTAAAAATTTAATTTTTAATCAGGGGGCTTATGATATGAAAAAAAGATTATCTTTATTAACAGTGCTGGTAATTTTATTAGCTTTACCAGTCATGGCATTTGCAGATGGTGCCACACCAGAAAGTAATGCAGTTTCAATTGATACTATGTGGGTAATGATAGCAGCGTTTTTGGTATTTATAATGCATGCAGGATTTACATGTGTAGAAGCAGGATTTACTCAAGCAAAGAACACAGTCAACATCATAATGAAAAATGTTATGACAATTTCAATTGGGGTATTAGTCTACTATATTTCAGGATTTGCAATAATGTTTGGGCCTGATTTATTTGGCGGAATTATAGGAGCAAAAGGTTTTGCATTGACAAGTAGAGAAATATTTGATTTTGGAATTCCTTTAGATGCATTTTGGTTTTTCCAGGCAGTATTTGCTGCAACATGTGCTACTATAGTATCAGGTGCAATGGCAGAAAGAACAAAGTTCAATGCATATTTAATATTTACAGTAGTAGCTGTTGGAATAACTTATCCTATAATAGGTCATTGGATTTGGAATTCAGAGGGATGGCTTTACAAATTAGGATTTATTGACTTTGCAGGATCAACAGTAGTTCATGCAACAGGTGGTTTCTCAGCATTAGTAGGTGCTAAGATGGTTGGATCTAGAATAGGTAAATACAGTAAGTCAGGAAAAGTTAATGCTATACCCGGTCACAGTATACCGTTAGGAGCAATAGGAGTTCTGTTACTTTGGTTTGGATGGTTTGGATTTAATCCAGGTAGTACTATTTCAGGTACAACACCAGCAATTGCATCAATAGCAGTTACAACAATATTGGCAGGTGCTGCAGCTACAGTTTCAAGTATGATGTTTAGTTGGATAAGATTTGGAAAACCTGATGTAAGTTTAACTTTAAATGGATGCTTGGCAGGATTAGTTGCAATAACTGCAGGCTGCGCTGCTGTATCTCCAAATGGAGCTTTAATAATTGGTTTTGCAGCAGGTATACTTATGATATTCGCTGTAGAATTCTTTGATAAAACAGCTAAGATAGACGATCCTGTTGGAGCAATATCAGTACATGGTATCTGTGGAGGCTTTGGAACAATAATGGTAGGATTATTTGCTACTGATGGTGGATTATTCTATGGTGGAGGGTTGAATCTACTTGGCGTTCAAATAATGGGATTTGCAGCAGCTGCAGGATTTGCACTAGTTGCAGCATTTATAGTATTCTCTATATTAAAAGCTACAGTTGGATTAAGAGTTTCGGACAAAGAGCAGGCTGAAGGTCTTGATATTGGAGAACATGGAATAACAGCTTATGCTGACCTGGAGAATTTGGATAAATTTGCAGAATTAAATTTATAATATTTAAGAAAACAATTTTCCTTAGCATAAATAAGTAGAGCCAGCCATCATGAGGTGGCTCTATTTATTATATGTGAAAAATTAGAAGTAGATAATAAAGCAAAAATTGTAAGATTATATTGATTTATAAATGTATATTGGAGTACTATAGAATAAAAGATATGTTTGGAGGTAATTATGAATATAGTTAAGTCACTAATAATTTCAATATTATTGCTATTGATTTCAGTAGTAGTATTAGTTGTAATCCCATTACAAAACATATGGGTCAGAATACCAATTAACTTATTACTACTATTTATATTAACGATGGTATATATAAATAATGAAAACAAGAAGCATTTAGAATACAATAAAAATATTAAGATACTAAAAGATAAGATAAAAAGACTTAATTTTGAAATTCAGGTTACCTCAAGTCAAGTTGCATCAGTATCAGAACAGCTTAATTTAACATTAGATGACAACAACTCCTTTGCACAACAGCTATATGCTGAGACAAAAGAAATGGCAAATTTAAATACAGAATTCAATGAGAATATTACAAATACTACTAATGAAGTAAGGAATCTTATAGATTTGCTGCAAGGTGAAAGAGAAACTACATTAGAAATGGATACAATCAGTTCATATTCAAATGAAGTAATAAAAAGCAGTTTAAATGAAATAATGGATATAGTAAATACAATAAATGAAATAGAAGATTCATCTACAAGTACAATGTCCAACATGGAAAACCTTAATCAATTATCAAAGGAAATAATTCATATATTAGATGCAGTAGATAATGTTTCAAAGCAAACTCACCTTTTAGCATTAAATGCGTCAATAGAATCAGCGAGAGCAGGTGAAGCAGGTAAAGGATTTGCTGTTGTAGCAGATGAAATAAGAAAATTAGCCTTAGATACAGCCGAGGCTGTAAAGGATGTAAATAATCTTATATTAAATGTACAAAATGCAGTATCCGGTGTGTATGAGGTAGCACAGGAAAATTCGAAAAGAGTTGAAAGAGGAGTTACTGTTACAAAGAATATAGAAGGAAATTTAACTAATATTGATACATCATTTAGTAAAGTAGTCAATATATTTGAAAAAATAAAAGAATTAAAAGAGGAAGAGTTTGAAATTGCTAAAAAAGTTGAAAATAAGATAGCTAATGAAGAGTCTATGATAAAGATTTCTTCTCAAAGTGTTGAAGAAGTTAAAAATTCGGTTAAAAAACAGAAATACAGCATTGAAGAAATAGCTGAAATGGCATCAAAATTAAATGATGCTTCACAAAATATGATTGATTTATTTGACAGCAGTACAATGCAAGAGTATTCTGTGGAAAACAAAGAAGTACGTATGAAAATAGAAAAAGCATTTGATATAATGAGGAATTTGGTTAAGGATGGAAAACTGGAAAATAAAGATAAATCAAATCATGAAATGATTCTGAAAGATATAAAAGGAACATATGAATTTATAGAAGCTATATGGACAAATGGAAGTAAAGGTAGATTTATATACTCATTACCTGACGCAGGCATAGCGAATGCAAATGTGAGAGAATGGTTTAGAAAAAGTATAAAAGGGGAAGAATATACATCTGAAATATACATTTCTGCAATAACCAGAAATCCTTGCATTACTATATCAACTCCGTATGTCAATTCAAATGGTGAAAGAATAGGAGTTATTGGATTGGATATAAAGTTATAGAGAAAAGATAAAAGAGAAGATGGAATAGAGTTAATTATATTTAGTAAAAAAAACAATGAAAAAGATTTAAATAATTATTGACAAAGAAGTTTGACCATGTTATATTATCATAGTGACAAATTACGGAGAGATGGTCGAGTTGGTTTAAGGCACCGGTCTTGAAAACCGGCGTAGGTGCGAGCCTACCCTGGGTTCGAATCCCAGTCTCTCCGCCATATATGAAAGACTAGAGGTCAGAAGTGGGATTGCTTCTGACTTCGAAGTCTAAACATAAAATTCAGTTTGGAGAAGTACCCAAGTAGGCTGAAGGGGACGGTTTGCTAAACCGTTAGTAGGGGC
>CAYYEC010000037.1:0-7916 GCA_964470745.1 uncultured Eubacteriales bacterium
GGTGGAGGGAAATCCCCATCAATTCACGCACTTTGTCCTTTTGGAGGAATTGAAAGTCTTTATCAGATATTTACAACTGGAGAATTTGTTCAAAAAATATATGCAGGAACATTAATACTATTTGTAATAACTTTAATTTTTGCAGTTATATTTAGACGCAGCTTTTGCGGCCTGATTTGCCCATTTGGAGCATTACAGGAGTTCTTTGCAAAGATGGGAAAGAAGATCTTTAAGAAAAGATTAACTATGCCAGTAGTAATAGATAAACCTTTAAGATATTTAAAATATGTAATTCTTGTTATTACAGTGTTTTATGCTTGGAAAACTGCAGGGTTATGGATGTCTCCCTATGATCCCTGGTCTGCATATGCACATATTTCAGAGGGACTTGGAAGTGTATGGGAAGAATCAGCGGGGGGTTTGGTTATTCTTATTATAACTATAATAGGATCACTTTTATATGATAGATTCTTTTGTAAATATCTTTGTCCTATGGGGGCATTATACGGCATAATCGGTAAAATAAGTCCATTCAAGATAGCTAGAAATGAAGAAGCTTGTGTTAATTGTGGAAAATGTAATAAAGTTTGTCCGATGAATATTGATATTAAGCACAGTTCAGAAATTAAAACCTTTGAGTGTATAAACTGTCAAACATGTGTCTTAACTTGTCCTAAGGATGGAGCACTTGCCAGCAGGAGTGGAAGAAAGCTAATAAAACCACTTACTGCTATAATCCTTTCTATTGCACTATTCTTTGGTTCTATATTTGTTTTGCAGGGAGCAGGAGTATATAAGCTGCTACCTAATGAATTAAAAGCAGGAGAATCAATAAACTATGATGAGGTAAAGGGATATATGACAATAAAAGAGGCAGCAGAGGCTACAAATACTGAGCTAGAAGAATTCTACAAAGTGTTTGGCATTCCTGGAAATGTACCTGAAGAAACCAAAATGAAAGAAATATCTAAGGTTTCTCCAGAGTTTCATTTAGATGAAGCAAAGGAAGCTCTGGAACAATCTCATTCTGATAATAAATAGGCTTTTAAAGTTTTAAGGGGACAGCAGGAATCTGAAGTTTTACAGTTGTCCCCTTATTTAGCTCACTTGAATAGCTCAACCCAAATTGCTCACCATAAAAAAGTTTAATCCTATCATTTGTATTTTTCGATCCATAGCCTTTATTATTACTTGAATTATCATCGGATAGTAATTGATAAATTTTATCTTTAGGAATTCCAATCCCGTCATCTTCAATTGTAAAGGTAATTACCTCAGCATTAAGTTGACTGGTTATTTTGATTGTACCAGATTTACTGTCTTTTTCAAAAATGCCGTGAAGTATAGAATTTTCAACAATAGGCTGTAATAGTATTTTTAAAGTACTGTACTCATAAATTTCCTCATCTATATCAAGAACAAAATCTATTTTGTTATCAAAACGCATATTTTGTATTTCAACGTAAAGTTGGACATGGGTTATTTCGTCTTTAATTGAAACAATATCTTTACCCTTACTTAAACTTAATTTATAAAATTTAGCTAAAGCGCTAACCATCTTTATGATGTCAGGTATATTGTGTTTTATTGCAATACAATTTATTAAATCAAGCGAATTATACAAAAAATGGGGATTTATCTGAGCTTGGAGGGCTTTTAACTCGGCACTTTTTATTTCTTGCCCCATTTTATATTTTTCTTCCATAAGAACTGAAGTTCTTATGACCATATTGTTGAAATTGTACATTAACTCGCCAATTTCATCTTGCCCCATTCTTTCTAATGAAACATTAAGATTGCCACGCTCTACTTTTCGCATCTCCTTTGTAAGCAGTGAAAGTCTTTTTACATTAGAATTAGAAATAAAATAAACTAAAATATATGATAGACTTATCACTATAAACATATAAACAAGCATTTCATTTTTGAATTTTATACTTATTGCCATTATATCTTTTTTTGGAATAATATAGACAAGATACCAGCCTGTATTCTTAATTGGCGTGTAGTTTATGATAATTGTTTGATTTTTAATATTAAGAGTACTCCAGGCACGAGATGGAAGTTTTTGAAGGTTTTTATTTCTGATACTCCAAAAATTTGACTCATCAAAAGTATTATTACTTAATATTATATCATTAGGCCCTAAGATATAAACAGAAGTATTAGGTGTAAGCGCTGCATTTATCAAAGTATTTTTAATAATATCTTCTTTGATGTCAACTCTTAAAACGGCAAGCTTTTCAGTTAATTTGTCAAGATTAAAAATTATTCTCGCAATTGAAAATATATTTTTACCATTTTCAGGCTGGTCTTCAAAGTAGGAAGGTGGACACCATATAGTATTATTTGTCTGAGAATTTAAAATTCTGTACCAATTGCTATTTTTTATATTTTCTATATTAAACATATTTACATTTTCATCAGAAAAAATAAAATTATTATTAGTATAGAGTTTTATATTGTTAACACCTGTAGTTTCTTCCAGGTATCTAAACATGTCAGTTATCCTATTGCTGTCTTCAAGCTGATTTGCAATTTCGTAGCTAGATGGATTTGTAGAAGCAACATCATATATAAAGCTATCATGAGTAATAATACTGATTACATTATCAGCATTTCCAAACTCTTTATCCAGTATTGAGCTGGCTTCAGTAAAAACCTGGGTTGTAGAAGAAAGGGTTTGGTTCAGCATAACCTTAGATACTCGAATATATGTAATATATGTAAATATGCTGAGAGGGAGTAAAATAATTATAAAATAGGTTAAGAGAAGCCTTGTTCTAAATGACATGTTATATAAAAGCTTGGAACAGTTTTTAAATAGTTTTGCTATCATGACAGTGAATCTCCCTGTATTCTTTAGGCGTCATGCCTACAATTTTATCAAATACTTTTGTAAAATACTTTCCATCATTATAACCAACATTACGAGCAATATCATAAAGTTTCATATCTGTTTCCTTTAAATATTCTCTTGCTTTATTAATTCTTAATTCAGTTATAAATTGATTTATGGTTTTTCCATGCTCTTTTTTAAAAATTAGGCATAAATATGTAGGAGTTAGAAAAAGAGCATCAGCTATACTTTTTAAAGTCAGGTCTTTGTCACGATAGTTTTGAGTTATATAACTTGAAATCTTTGATACAATATCTCCATTTCCATCAGTATTTTCTATATAAGAAAATATTGACTCAATTAAATCAATTACATTGCTTTCAATTTCATTAAGTGTAAGTGCTTTTGATACATTATCCAAAATAAATTTATATTCATCATCTAATAAAGGAATATTTCTGTCTTCAGCTATACGAGAGAGACTAAGAATTATTTTAAGAAAAATATTCCTAACAAAATCAGGTGGAGTATTCTCATGTTTTCTAATATCATTAGCTATTCTCTTAATTAATAAAATAGACTCTGTCTTCTTTTTTGCTTTCATTTCTTCATTAATGGCATTAAGAAGACTATCATCAAATGTATATGATTCTTTGCAATCTTCTGTATAGAAAATTATATTATTATAGCCTTTATAAAACTGCCTTTGAATACATATAATAGCAGTTTGATAAGACTGATTTATATTTGACAGTCCTGTTGTTTCCTGACCAACTCCTATCATTAACCGCACCTTATTTGTATACTTATTTTTTAGATTATTTATAAAATCCTTTAAAATAGCATTTAGGAGAGTGTGCCAATCTATGTGGCTGCAGTTAATATGAACTATTATATAATGATTCTCTTTTATAGATAAAACATACTTTAAGTCTGATTTTAATAATGTACTCTCAAGGAGCTCATAAGTGTATTCCTTATGATTCAGTTGTTCTTCAGGAGTATTAAAATCCTGTATATTTACTTTTACAGCAATAGTAGCATATTTTCCGTTTTCAGGGAAATCAAGACTTAAGGAAAGAATATTTTTTTTAATATAATCTATCTGTATTTTATTGTTTAATAACTCAAGACAGAGTTTTTCCTTAGAAAAAGTTTGGTTTTTTACTCGCTCTTTTTTTTCTGCAATACATTCCTCCACAGCAATTTTTATAACTTTTTTTATTTTTTCTATATCTAACGGTTTTTCTATGTAGTTTACAGCTTTAAGCTCTATAGCAGACTTAAGGTATTCCTTATCACAATATGCACTTAAGAATACGACTTTACAAAATGGAAGAATTTCTTTTAATTTAGCTGCCAATTCAATACCATTCATCTTTGGCATTCTTACATCGCTGAGTATGATATCTGGTTTTAGAGTGCTGGCAAGAGATAATGCACTTATACCATCGTCGGCTTCTTCGATAATATTGATGCCAAGTTCTTTCCAGGGGATATAATTGACAAGGATATCTCTCGTCATTTTTTCATCATCTACAACAAGTAACTTAAGCATACAGTTTTTCAACTCCTTAATTTGAAAAAGCTTTTGGAGAACTATAATATAATTTAGAATTTAGTAAAAAGAGTTAAATTTTTTGTAAAGAGTGTTTTTAAATTTATGAGATATTTTAAAATAACTCTGTACAGATTTATTATAGACGCAATAATTATAAAAATCAAGTGTGTGCAAATCTATGAAATTTAATAAAATATTTATTAAAAATATAAATAGAATTTAAAACTATAAAAAATTACACCCTGTTAAATATTTTCACGTTTTTTATTATTACAAAAAGCTTTATAATTTGTATTGTAAGAAAAATAAAGAACTTTAAAGCTATTAAATTACTGGATATAGCTTTAAAGGGCCAGAATCAAGCTAATATGCAGTAAAAATAGTAAAAAAGTTTGCAGACTTATTTTATCAAAATATTTGGAGGATTTTCACATGTATGTAATAAAGAAGAATAACTTTATATATCATTTAAAGAAACATAAGGTTAAGTTTTTAATGGTTCTACCAGCAGTTTTATATTTTTTTGTAATGTGTTATGTACCTATGGCCGGTATAGTACTTGCATTTAAAAAGTATACCTATACCGGTGGTATGTTTGGAAGTCCCTGGGTAGGCTTTGAAAATTTTAAATTCTTTTTCATATCAGGAGCTGCATTTAATGTTACAAAAAATACTATACTTTATAATGTCGCATTTATTATAATAAACAATTCGTTACAGATTTTTACTGCTATAATACTTTCTGAAATTGCAGGAAAATATTTTAGAAAGATTAGCCAGTCCATAATGTTTTTGCCGTATTTTATTTCATGGGTAGTGGTTGGGGCTTTTGTATATAATCTTTTTAATTATGAATTTGGAGCAATTAATACTATGCTAAAGTCTCTAAGTATTGAACCATTGGATGTGTATTCAAACCCTTCAGTATGGAAATATATACTGGTTTCATTTTGTGCCTGGCATTGGGTTGGATATGGAACAGTTTTATATCTTGCTGCTATAGTGAATATAGATGCAGAGATGTTTGAAGCAGCAGATATAGATGGAGCTAATATTATACAAAAAATTATACACATAACACTACCTTCAATTACACCTACAATTGTAATTTTACTGCTTTTGAGTATAGGGAATATTATGAAAGGTGATTTCCAAATGTTTTATCAAATTGTAGGTAATAATGGATTGGTACTTGAAGCAACTGATGTAATAGAAACTTTTGTGGTTAGGTCACTTATGCAGACTCAAGAATTTGGAATGACGGCAGCGGCAGGGCTTTACCAATCGGTTTTTTCCTTCTTTTTGATTATAGTTGCAAATTTTACAATCAAGAAATTAAATAGTGATTATGCATTATTTTAAGGAGGAAATCAAATGATTATAAAAAAAGATAGAGTTGCATTTAATATTTTTGGATATATTTTTATTTCAATATTGTCGGTTTTATGTTTGATACCTTTCATAATGGTATTTACCGGATCATTAACTTCACAAGAGTCAATACTTAGGGATGGTTTCAGAATTATTCCCAAAGAAATTTCTCTTGATGCTTATAAAATTATTTTAAAATCACCACAGCTTTTAATAAAGGCATATGTAGTATCCATTGGGGTAACAGTATTCGGGACTTTGATTGGGCTTTTCATAACTGCTATGACATCATATGTTATTACATGTAAGGACTTTGTATACAGAAATCATATTGCTTTTTATTTTTACTTTACTACAATATTTGGTGGAGGACTTGTGCCATGGTATATAGTAATGGTTAAATATTTAGGTATGAAAAATAGCTATATTGCACTTGTATTTCCATTGCTCCTCAACGTATTTTTTATCTTGATTATGAAAAGCTTTATGAAGTCTATACCGGAGGCAATTAGTGAGTCTGCCAGAATTGATGGTGCAGGAGATTTTCGAATATTTATTAGATTGATACTTCCACTTTCCAAACCTGCACTTGCTACTATAGGATTGTTTATAGCCCTTAATTATTGGAATGATTGGTATAATGCAATGCTTTTTGTAGATAGACAAAATATGTATCCACTACAATATTTTCTTTATCAAATAATAAGTAAGGTGGACTTTATAAACCAAGCAGCGGCGAGGTCAGGGGTACCTGTACCATTAATGCCATCGGAATCACTTAAGCTTGCTATGACTGTGGTTGCAGTGGGTCCAATTATTTTCCTTTATCCGTTTGTACAAAAGTATTTTGTAAAAGGTATTACAATAGGTGCCGTGAAGGGATAATATCGGAATATCCGGTTATCAATAGAATTATTAATTAAAAGGAGGATTTCAAAAATGAAAAAAATGTTAAAAGGAGTTTCTATTTTAATGGCATTGGCTTTACTAACAGTTACTTTGCTTACAGGCTGTGGATCTAACAACAAGGAACCTGTAAAAGATGGTGCAAGTGAAACTCAGAATACAGATCAGAAAGATACTGTGAAGGAAGAAAAGTCCGAAGCATTAAAAGAAGCTAAACTTAAAATGTATCTTCTAGGGGATAAGGCTCAAGACTTTGATCAGGTATATGGTGAAGTGAATAAGCTATTACAGCAGGATATAAATGCGACTGTAGAAGTCAGCTTTATGTCATGGTCTGATTATCAACAGAAATATCCTCTGGTTTTTGCTTCAGGAGAGGATTTTGACCTTATTTATACTGCGAATTGGTGTTTCTATAATGCCCAGGCAGTAAAAGGTGGATTTAAAGAAATAACAAAGGATATGGTTGAAAAATATGCTCCTAAAACAGCAGAATCAATGTATGATGAGGCATGGGATCAAGCAAAAGTTAATGGTAAAGTATATATGCTTCCTATGAACTACAAAGAGCTTAATCCATTTGTTTTTATGGTAAGAGGCGATTTGATGGAAAAGAATAATATATCTGATATTAAAAGTATTGATGATTTTGGAAAATATCTTGATGCTGTATCTCAAAATGAAAAGCAGTTAATTCCTTGTGATATTGGATCTGATCAAGATTTTGATGCTTTATTCTGGTCTTATGGACAGGGACTAATCAAGAACCAAATGGATGGTTTTGGAGCAAGACAGACCCTTATGGCGTATGATGCAAGTGATAAAAGCACAGCAAAGTTGTTCTAAATAACTCAGACACAAGAGTTTGCTGATTTTGTTAAAATGGCAAAAGAATGGAAAGATAAAGGGTATTGGTCAAAAAGCGCACTCGTTAATAAAACTAATGTTCAAAACTCATTTATTAATGGTAAAAGTGCTTCTGCAATACTTAATGTAAATACAGCAAATGGTACATACATTACAACAAGTCAAGCTCATCCTGAGTGGAATATAAAAGTATATGATGCTATGTCTGATAAAGGTGTTATCCTAAGACCTTATATCCAGAATGGTATGGCTGTAAATGCTAACTCAAAGAATGTTGAAAGATCACTTATGTTATTGGATTTATTTAAAAATGATGAACGTTATTTCAATCTCACAACATATGGAATAGAAGGTAAGCACTATGAAGTGACT
>CAYYEC010000037.1:7926-14166 GCA_964470745.1 uncultured Eubacteriales bacterium
AGGGTAGAATCAGACCTTTAGCTGATACCGGAAACTATCCTGTAGATGGTAATTGCAACTGGGGTTGGAGAGACGATAAGTTATTTAAGCAAGTTGAAGGAGGAATTCCAAATTATGCAGAATTAAAAGCTAATTGGGAAAAAGTAGCATATACTCATCCTCTACAATTCTTAAACTTTGATGATTCAAATGTAAAGAATGAATTTGCAGCTGCTTCAAATGTATTTAATACTTATTACAAGACTTTAATAATGGGATTTTCAAATGATGTAGAAGCCGATATACAAAAATTAAATGAAAAATATAAACAAGCGGGAATTGAAAAGGTTATGGCAGAAGCACAGAAACAAGTTGACGAGTTTTTAGGTAAATAGTAATAGTATTTACCGGTTTTAAATATTATATCTGATTTTGTATGACAACAATGGGAGTGCATAATAACACTCCCATTTATATTTTTTGCAATAAACATTTTACATTTATTATTTATTATTGCAAAAGAATATACCTATGTTTATATGTTGCATATTTCTTGCATATAACGTCTTAATGCAACATATTTAGTTATTATAAGGTAGAGGGTAATTATGAAAACTGATGGAATTAATGATTTGTATAGACAGTATGAAAAGAATTATGTCCTTACGTCAAAAGAAAGGGAAATGTTAGAATTATTGGTTGAGGGACTAAGTGATAAGGAAATAAGCACAAAGATGAATATTAAAGTTAGTACTGTAAGAACACATATAGGGAATATTTTTGGTAAGCTTAATGTTAATAACAGAAAAAAACTTATTATAAAAATTTTATCAGAAAATACATAAAATATTTATAAAATGCAGAAACTCCTCAATAGTGTTGATTTAATTTATATTTATATATTGTATAATAATATATGAGAGTTATAAATGTCCGGACATTTTCTCTAAATGATCAGTAATATACATCAAAGTAAAATCTAAAGTTATTAAATGTATGAAAAATGAACTAAAGCTATTTAAATTAAAGTTAGGAGGATAATTTATGTTTAAAAAGAGTATGCTATGGTCTCTTGTAATGATTTTATGCTTATCTTTAGCATTCAGTTCTGTTAGTTTATTTAATCCAGTTAGTGTAAAAGCGGCTGCTTTTGCAAAGGGCGCCGATATTGGCTGGCTAAATCAATTAGAAAATAATGGTATTACATGGAATAATGACAGTGGTGTTCAGCAGGATCCTATTCAAATTCTTAAGGATCATGGTATTGATTCAGTAAGACTTAGAGTATATGTAAATCCTCCATCCAGTTTTCAATGGACTAAAAATGATGGTACAACGGTTCTTCTTGGATATGGTGACCAAACTGGTGTAGTTTGGATGGCACAACGTGCTCAAAACCTAGGTATGAGAGTAATGATTGATTTCCATTACAGTGATCACTTTGCAGATCCTGCTTATCAGGATAAACCGGCAGCATGGGTTGGACATAGCTTCAGTCAGTTGAAAACCGATGTATATGATCATACATATGCAGTTATGACTGCACTGAAAAATGCCGGAGTAACTCCTGAATGGGTACAGGTTGGAAATGAGATTAATCCGGGTATGCTATTACCTGATGGAAGTACAAATAATTTTAGCCAGTTAACTCAATTGCTTAACAGTGGTTATGATGCTGTTAAGGCTGTCAGCAGTACATCAAAGGTAGTTATCCATTTGGCTCATGGGGAGAATAATGGTACTTTTAGATGGTGGTTTGATAACTTTAAAAATAATGGTGGTAAATGGGATGTTATCGGTATGTCATATTATCCTTATTGGAATGGTAGTGATTATACCCAGGATATAGGTAGTTTAACATATAACTTAAATGATATGGCATCACGGTATGGAAAGGAAGTTGTAATTGCTGAAGTTGGAGGCCTGGATAACAATCCGGCAAATACATACAATATGGTTATAGCTGTTCAAAATGCAGTAAAAGCAGTTCCAAATGGATTGGGAATGGGAGTATTCTACTGGGAACCTGAGGTTAATCAAAATGTTCTTCCAGATGCTTATCTCTTGGGTGCATGCAGTTTGGTATCAACTAATAAGCTGCAATTTACAACAGCTATTGATGCTTTCCAAACAAGCTCAGGAATTAATACAAGTAAAACTTATATGATAGTTAACCGCAACAGTGGTAAAGCTCTGAATGTAGTTGGCGGTTCTACTTCAGATGGTGCCAATATAGAACAGTATACATATAGTGGATGGAACAGCCAGAAGTGGCAGTTCATAGATGTAGGAAACGGATATTACAAAATTAAAAATGTAAACAGTGGAAAGCTTATGGATATTTATGGAGCTTCAACATCTGATGGTGCTAATAATATACAGTGGTATGATAATGGAGGATGGAATCAACAATGGCAGTTAGTTGATGCTGGCAGCGGATACTATAAAATAAAAAACAGGAATAGTGGTAAAATTCTTGATATTTATGGAGCTTCAACAGCTGATGGAGCTTTGGATATACAATGGTATGATAATGGCGGATGGAACCAGATGTGGACAATTCAAGTAGTTAATTAATAAGTAAAATAAATAAAAGAATGGCAGTATGTAGTTCAAAACTCACACTGCCATTCTTTTATTTATTTTAAGGTATATTTAAGCTTCAAGATATAAAATCAAAACATGGAAGCGATAAAATATAAAAATAGGAGAGAGTACATATGAAGAAAATATCCACCAATATTATAGTTTTATCAATAATGAATTCACTAATTATCGCAGTTATGAATGAAATAATATCATCAACTATGTGTAAATTTTATAGTAATTACTATAAAATTTATACATCTATGCTATAATAAATCTATATGTTGTATTAAAGACATTACATGGAAGAAATAAGCAACATATAGATAGAGGTGACCTGAAGGGTAGTTTTTATACAAATAAATGTAATATATTTGGAGGAATAATGAAATTTTTGATAGATAGTCACTGCCACACAATAGCCAGCGGACACGCATATAGCACTGTAAAAGAGTATGCTAAGGAAGCTTTCAAAAAAGGACTTGAGATAATAGCAATTACAGATCATGGTCCCAATATGCCGGGAAGTACACATTTATTTTATTTTCAAAATTTGAAGATATTGCCTAAAGAATTATTTGGAGTGAGAATTTTAAAAGGCGCAGAAGTAAATATAATTGATTATGATGGGTCATTAGACTTGCCAAATGATGTGTTAAATAATTTAGATTTTGTAATTGCAAGCTTACATGGTCCATGTATAAAGCCTCAAACAGAAGAAATAAATACTAGAACCATAATTGAGGTTATGAAAAATCCTCATATTGATGTAATTGGTCATCCGGATGATTCAAGGGTTCCATTAAATTATAAAGAACTGGTTGAAGCTGCAAAAGAGTATAATGTTATGCTTGAGATGAATAATTCTTCATTAAGACCTACTAGCTTTAGAGAAAACGCGAGAGAGAATTATATGGAGATGCTTGAGGAATGTAAGAATAATAATGTTCCAATATTGTTAGGGACTGATTCACATTTTTATACGGATGTTGGTGAATTTGACTATGTGGGCAAATTCTTAAATGAAGTTGGATTTCCTAAGGAACTGATTGTGAACACTTGTATTAAAGGTTTTATAGAAAGAATAGAAAGCAAGCATAAATTAACTTATTGAATAAGATTTAATTCACAGCATTAGAATATGTATGCTTCCAGAAAGTTTCAAAGCACCTACTGTATAACTTCTTAACTACTGACTATAAACTCAACTTTGAAGTCTTTTCTTCCAGCATACATATTCTAATGTCTAGCACAGCGAGTTAGAAGCATTCAATACTTTATATTTGAATGCTTTTTATAATTCATAGGAGTAACTCCAACAATTTTTTTAAAGGCTCTTATAAAATTGTCATAGTCAGGAAAACCAACAGATTCACATATTTCCCCAACAGAAAAATTGGTGCTTATAAGCAGCTCCTTAGCTTTGTTAATTCTATAATTCATTAGATATTCATAAGGACTTATACCTGTATGCATTTTGAAGATTCTCAAAAAATAGTACTTCGATAAATATGCAATTTTTGTAAGGTCATCCAGGGTTATTTTATTGTTATAATTTAATTGAATATAATTTATTACTTTTTCTACTTCAAGTCTATGTTCAGTGTATTTTTTATTATTATCTTGGCTAAATTTGCTTGATATTAATATAGACAGGATATTTGATAATAATGTTGATATATTAATAATAGATGGAATATCATAAGCATCAAAATACATATTTAAGTTGTCCATTGATTCTTCAAGACTGGAAGGATTATTTATATTTATAATACTTAAGGATTCTTCATTGAGCAATTCGAAATATTCTTTAGCAGAAATACCATTAAAATGTATCCACTTAAAATTCCAGGGCTCTTTTGAAATAGTTTTATAAAAATGATAATTATCACAAAATATTAAAACTGCCTGATTTGATGTCAATGTGAACTCTTGATCAATATATTTTAAAATTCCACTGCCAGATAGTGTGTATAGTAGCAGATAGTTTTGTTGCCCCTGTCTCTCTGTAAAATAATCAGAGCTTGCAATATAGTGACCATATTCATTTATATAAAAAGGTAGACGCTTAGAAATAATATTAGGAGTATTTACATACCAGGTCGATTTCTGGCTAATATCAAGTGAATAATTTAATTTCATTAATCTCATCCTTTCGTATAGCAATATATGCATTATTTATAGCAATATATTCTGATTATTTAATAAAATAAGCTATTATAATTATATATATAAATAAACAATATTTCAATTAAAGCGGGATAAAAGGAGGTAGTTATGAGTACAATAAAAACTATAAAACCTGTCAAAAAAGCTAGAATAGGTCTATATTCAGTAGGGTTGAAGGCTTACTGGAATCAATTTGAGGGACTCAGAGAACGGTTAATACATTATGGAAAATTTATTGAATCAAGATTATCAGAATTTGGTGAAGTCCAAAATTTCGGATTGGTTGATGATGAAGTATCTGGTAGATTGGCAGGGGAGTGGTTAAATTCAAAAAATGTTGATATAATTTTCTGCCACTCAGCGACATATGTTACAAGCTCATCAGTTTTACCAGTCCATCAGATATGTAAGGCTCCTGTGATAATATTAAATCTTCAGCCAACACCGAGCATGAATTATTTAAAAACTACAACAGGTGAATGGCTGGCTCATTGTGGAGCATGCCCGGTACCGGAAATTGCTAATGCTTTAAATCGTGCGGGTATAAGCTGCAAAATAGTTAACGGGCTTCTTGGATTAGATAAAACGCCGGAAATATCTGTTACAGATGAAAACACCGCTGAAAGAAAAGAAGCTATACGTGCATGGAAAGAAATAAGTGAATGGGCAAAAGCTGCTACTGTCAAACGTACGCTGCAGCATAGTAGATTTGGTTTTTTGGGAAATAATTATAGTGGTATGTTGGATATGTATAGTGATTTTACTATGGTTCAAGCACAAATGGGAATTCATGTTGAATTGCTTGAAATGTGTGACTTGGATAGAAGCTTAAAAACGGTTAATGATGAAGAAGCAAAAATAAAGATGGAGCAGGTTAAAGAATTTTTCCAGATTAGTGGAGATTCACCTTCTGATCCAATAGCAAAAAAACCTACTGATGAACAATTGGAATGGTCATGTAGAGTAGCAGCTGCTCAGGAAAAAATGGTTAAGGAATATGATCTGGATGCTCTTTCATATTATTATCACGGTGCTCATGGAAATGATTACGAAGCGCTGCAAAGTGGATTTATTGTTGGACACTCACTATTGACTGCTGCCGGTATACCTTGTTCCGGAGAAGGAGATTTAAAAACAGCTCTTGCTATGAAAATATGTGATATTGTGGGGACTGGAGGAAGCTTTTCTGAAATCGTTGCAGTTGATTACAATGACGAAACCATTATTCTTGGACATGATGGCCCATTTCATATCTCAATTTCTGATGGTAAACCAACATTAAGAGGTATGGGTATATATCATGGCAAAAAAGGTAGCGGAGTATCTGTTGAAGCAAATGTTAAAGCAGGACCAATTACTATGCTAGGAGTTACTCAAACCGGCGATGGAAAAATGAAGATGATTATCAGTGAAGGAGAGGCAATAAAAGCTCAAATACTTATGATTGGCAATACTCAAACTCATATCAGGTTCAAAAACCATCCAGATGAATATATGGATAAATGG
>CAYYEC010000038.1:0-4569 GCA_964470745.1 uncultured Eubacteriales bacterium
ATTGAGAAGTTTTAATGAATTAAATAATATGTTAGTGTCTGGTGAATTTAAGAATATATTTCCAAGAGACATGAAACTGCCACGAATTGATGCTATCAGAGATACTTTAAAAGTTGTTGATGTATCAAAGTTAAGATATACTTTGCGATACGGAATAAGTAAAGCACGAAAAAATAAGGTCTTCGATAACGGAACGATTGATGGGTATGTAGTTGCTGCAATTGACGGAACTCAGACGTTTAATAGTGATAAAAAGGATTGTGCGAATTGTTTGAAATCATTCAAAAAAGGCAAGAAAGAGAAGCGTAATTCTCACAGTAGTGTGGTATTGTCAACTATCGGAGAAGGGGCTAAGTTGATTATAGATTTTGAACAATACAATCCGGGTGAAGATAAGGAAGTAAAGGATGAGGAAGAATTAACGGTAGCAAAGCGATTGATTAAAAGAGTATCAGAAAATCATAAAAAATTGATAGATGTAGTTGTTTATGACGCGACTGCATGTAATTCAGAATGGATTAATAATTTGATTAAATTGATTTTAAATAAAAACTATAATGGACTGAACCAATTTGCTGACGGACAACTTAGATATAATGCATTTAAACAGCTTTGTGAAGATGGAATACAAATTGATGAGTTTTCTCCAAGAGTATCAAATAGTGCTTATGGAACTACAGAAGTATATGAACGTTAGAAATAAGAGTATAAATTAACAATGTTGTTATAGGTTGATGAATTACGGCTCAAAAAAATTTTAGAACTAACCATTATAATAAATCATGCCCAGAATAATCAAAAATATGTATATTTCCTAATTATTCCGGGCATAATACTAATAGATAATAATTATTTTATATAGCTATTGCTAAATTCAAATTATGGTTAACCAATATCAAGAAAGAGAAACCACAAAATTTTTTACACTACCAATAATTATATTATGTCAACCGCTTAGTTTAAATATTTACTCTATATAATACAATTTCAAGTTTAATTTCTAACACATTACTCAATAAAGATTTTGATTTCTCTACATAAACTCCACTAAAACTGCTCTTGTGGGCACTCCATCTACGTCTTCAATTTTCAATGGAAGTGCAGATAAGAGATAAATACCTGCGTTAACATCTTTTAAGTACAAGCCTTCAATTATTCCTATTTCATTTGATAAAAGTAGTTTATGAACTTGAAAGTCTTTTGATTCCGAATCTTCAACCGAAAGATAATCAACACCTATTGTTTTAACCTTTTTTTCAATTATATATTTTGCAGCACTGACATCTAAGTATATGTATTTTTTTGTAAGCATTTAATTCAAAAACCTTTGCAAAGCATATGAATTTTGATAAGTTCAAAGAACATATATCCAAGCTATTGTCTAAAAAGTGTAGTGGGGAATCAATATGTGTACCTGTGTGGGAACCCATCTCTATAGATGATACATTTGCTACGTCTCCTTTCTTAAATGCCATAGTTCTATTAATTCTAAATTCTTTCTCACCAGGCCAGACTAGCATTTTTGGGTAAATTCTTCTACTAATATCTATAACTCTTTTTATTTTCATTTATGTAGTCCTTTCGGAAGCAATTGCTAATAAAAGTTTTCATGACATAAGTGCCCTATTATACTCTCATACAGGTTAGTGCATTGCTGCTATCTATGCTTTGTAATGATATTTGTAATATACCAACATATTACGCCAAACTCAACATAGCCTTTGTATTGATTTGTAACTATTTTACCATATTTTCAACATAAGAAATCAAGGACTTTAGAGTAGGAAACTTATTAGCATCCAAATCTTCATTTCCAAACTCAAATTTAAACTCATCCTCAATTGAAACAATAATTTTAATTAAAGTAATTGAATTGATGCCTAAGTCAACTAAGCTTCTATCTACTCCTATCTGCTCTATAGTCATTGTGCCATCTATGTTGTCCTTAATAATTTCTCTTATTTTTAGTTCAATACTGGAAACATCTGACTTTTCTTGATGTTGAACCATTATTTTTTGCTCTGATTGTAATAGTACGGGCTCGGGAACGGGTAGAGCCTTCCTATCTATTTTCCCATTTGGTGTCTGAGGGATATTATTAAGCCTAATAAAATATGTTGGAATCATATAGTCGGGCAAAACTTTTAGTAGATAATCTCGTAAATTCATTGCTAATAATTCCTCATCTGATACAACGTATGCACATAAATATTTATTATTTTCATTTCCTTCCCAGACAGAAACAACAGCTTGTCTAATACCTTTATATTTTAAAATGAAAGTCTCAACTTCCTCAAGTTCTATCCTATATCCCCTAATTTTGACTTGGTTGTCTATTCTCCCTATGAATTCTATATTTCCGTCTGGCAGCCATCTAGCTAAATCTCCGGTCTTATACATCATTTGCCCTAGAGCAAATGGATTTAGTATAAATTTTTCAGAAGTTGCTTCTGGATTATATAGGTAACCTCTGGAAAGTCCATTACCACCAATACAAAGTTCACCTTCCGTACCTTCAGTAACTAAACTATTATTCTCATCAACTATGTATATTTGTGTATTAATTATTGGTTTTCCAATATTTACACAAGTACTCTCTGTTAAATCGCTTACAGTTGACCAAACCGTAGTTTCAGTCGGCCCATACATATTAAATATCTTTGCTTCGGTATAGCTTTTTATTTTTTCCAAAAACACTTGTGAAATAGGCTCTCCGCCAATCATAATAATTTTTAAATCTCTAAGACATGCTAAGCTTTTGTTATGATTCAATAGTAATTGCATTCTTGATGGAGTTATTTGGAGTATATCAACTTTGCTATTTATAATTAAGTTGCTTAACAATTTTGGGTTTTTTTGTTCATTTTCATCTGCAATAACTATTTTTAGACCAATAGCTAAAGGTATAAGAGTTTCCATAACAAATATATCAAAAGATATTGTTGTAAGTGCTAATATTGTTTTTTGATTACTAATATCAATTTTTCTCGATATACCTTGCAATAAATTTCCAATTGCCTTGTGTTCAATCATTACCCCCTTAGGTTTTCCAGTAGAACCAGATGTATAAATAACATAAGCAAGTGCGGAGGCGTCGGTCACTTTCTGCAAATTTGAATTATCGCCATCAAATAAGCATTGTTCATCTACATAAATAGTTTCTCCATTAAAGAAATTAACTCTATCCCTTAGTTCTGATTGAGTGATAATAATTCTCACTTTGCTATCTTCTAACATATACTTTATTCTTTCTTGAGGAAACTCAGGATCAATTGGTAAAAAAGCCACTCCAGCCTTTAAAGCTCCTAGAATTCCTATGAGCATTTGAAATGATCTATTAATCACAATACACACAATATCATTTGGTTGTACTTTTAGTAGTTTGATCCTTCGTGCAAGCTGATTTGACATATTATTAAGTTCCTGATACGTCAAACAGTTTTCTTTGTATTCCAATGCTACTTTGTTTGGATTTTTCATTACTTGCTCTTCGATTAATTCATTAATTAATTTGTAGTTATTACTTTCTATTTCATTTTTTGCAATATCAGTAATATTTGCGTGTGTAACAACTTCACTCATACAGTAAACCCTCCTTAAGTATTGGCAACTTTATGTACTGCTGGTTTTAAAGAAAGAAATACATACAACTTTGCTTTACAACCTCGTTATAATTTATTATGCTGTTCCCACAAACTCTTTTTCATTTTCTATCATATGACACTGAAGATCATAAAGCCTTTTATACACACCAGCTTTTTTAATTAGCTCATCATGTTCCCCTTGCTCAATCACTGTTCCATCCTCAATAACATAGATAATATCTGCGTTCTCTATAGTTGATAGACGGTGTGCAATAGCTATAACCGTCCTACCTTTCATCAGCCTTTCCAATGCATCTTGTACAAGATTCTCACTTTGAGAATCCAAAGCGGATGTTGCTTCATCAAGTAGCAGGATAGGTGCATTCTTTAATACAGCACGTGCTATTGCTAATCTTTGTCGCTGTCCACCAGATAATTTAAGCCCATGTTCGCCTACTACTGTACTATATCCATCTGGCAATTCCTCTATAAATACATGTGCATTTGCAATTCTTGCAGCAGTAATAACTTCTTCCTTATCAGCAACATAATTTCCATATCGAATATTTTCCTCAATAGTACCGTCAAACATATATGAATCCTGCGGAACATACGCCATCATATTTCTCAACTCGAATAAAGGTATCTCTTTCATTCCCTTACCATTTATAGAAATTCTCCCTGATTGAGGTTGGTAATATCCTAATAGCAATTTGACTATAGTGCTTTTTCCACCCCCACTTGAGCCAACCAGTGCAGTTAATTCTCCTTCTTTTACTGAAATATTCAAATCGTTAAGTACGCTCCTGCTTTCATTATAAGAGAATTTGATATCATTTAATTGGATCACTGCATCTTTTGTTCCTGATGCTGCCGGTATACTATAGCTTTCAGGTTCCAAGGGTTCATTTAAAAGTTCAATAACACGTTTTGCTCCTGAAAGTGAATTCTGAAGCTGTGCAAGTGTTCCACCAAGATTCCTAAT
>CAYYEC010000038.1:4579-5042 GCA_964470745.1 uncultured Eubacteriales bacterium
CTGTTAAGATATCCCAATAGGTTCATTAGGGCAACAACTGTACCAAATTCAATAAATTTATTTATAACCATCACAGCTCCAATAGCAATTACACCGCTAAAATTAAGCCAACTTATCAAAAAATTAATACTATCCAGCTTGGCACCCTTATTAATAGAAGCTCGTGAAATGGAATAAACCTGATTGTTCCTTTCTGAGAAAATTTTAAGAATAATGCTTTCTATATGAAACATTTTTATAATACTAAATCCGCTAATTACATCCAACATTATTTCCGTCAGTCTCGCCATTCCTTTTTGTTTTTTATCCTCAATCGCCCGTATAATAGAAATAAGTTTAATATTGATAAACGCTGATATAGCTCCAAAAATAACCAGTACCAACCCTACCTTCCAGCTTAGTACAATCATTGCAAGGGCTGACCCTACGCCAGTAATCACAATAAAGATAGACTGTCTCAACT
>CAYYEC010000038.1:5052-14077 GCA_964470745.1 uncultured Eubacteriales bacterium
CGAGTATGCAGACTCCATTGCTCCTAAATCATTTGTAGACCTTGAAATTATTTCTCCACTGTGGTTTTGTTCGAAATATGATAGTGGAAGACGGTATATATGTCTAAACAGCTTTGTTCTTATATCTGCCATAGTCCTGCTTATGCTAGTCTGAAACAAATACCCAGATACAGCAAATCCTATACTCATCACCACAGCCTCAACGCTAGCAATTCCTAAACCTTTTTTAAGTAAAGATACATCACCTTTAACTGCCCCATCAATCATATACTTTGTTATAAAAGGCATAGCGATATAAATACTTGCTTCAACAGCACTATGTCCAAAAATTCCTACAAAGTACTTCCACATCCTTGGCTTCATGAACTTCATTATAGCAAATAATTCTTTCAAACTCTGTTTTATAAACACATAAATCCTCCTCTCCTATATATTATAAACTACTTGCGAATCTGCATATTGCTTTAAATACAATTCTCTATAAATACTATCTGACTTAACAAGTTGATCGTGAGTACCTTTTTCAATAATATATCCCTTATCCATAACAAGAACTTCATCAACATCCTTTATAGTCGATAAACGATGAGCTATTACAATTACTGTTTTATCCTTCATTATATATTCTAATGCTTCTTGAACTAACATTTCAGATTGGGTGTCTAGTGCAGAAGTCGGTTCATCTAGGAGAAGTATAGGAGAATCCTTTAATACTGCTCGTGCTATTGCAATACGTTGTCTCTGTCCACCTGATAATCTTAAGCCCCTTTCACCAATAAATGTTTCATAACCCTCGGAAAGTTCTAAAATAAAGCTATGAGCATTAGCTATCTTAGCTGCTCTAATAACATCCTCATTTGTTGCATTTTGTCTACCGTAAGCTATATTCTCGTATACTGTTGCAGGAAATAAAAATGTATCCTGTGAAACAATAGATATCTGTGAGCGTAAAGCTGATAAATCCCAATCATTTATATTTTTGTTATATACTTCAATAGAGCCTCCATTAATTTCATAATATCCACAAATAAGCCTTAAAACAGTACTTTTGCCACATCCACTTGATCCTACCAAAGCAATTTTTTTTCCTTTTAATACACAAAAATTAAGATTGTTTAATATGTTTACTCCATTGCTATATGAAAATGAAACATTCTTAAATTCGATTACATTTGATTCTTCACAAAGACTATATGCTCTACCATTTGTACGTTCACACTGTAAGTCTAATATTTCTATAACTCTTTCAACAGATCCCATAGAAGTCTTAATATTTCTAATTAAATCAGGTAAAACTGCTAAAGGAAAAATAACTTTACTTAATAAAAAAACAGATAATAGAAGTTCTCCTGGTGTTATTTCCCCTTTCACCGAAAGATATCCACCATATGTTACACATATTGCGGAAGGAACCACACGTAATGATACATTAAGCGGCCCCCCCCAAACTCCTGCTCTGATGTTTCTTATACTCATATCAAGGGCATCATTAACTAAAACCTTATATTTAGTAAACAGATGTGGCCCAATATTATAGGCTTTAACTACAGAAATGCCCCCAATAATGTCTCTCATAATTGATGTAGAATTTCCTAAGTATTCCTGAATCTTTTTTGCATTAAATCTAATAGGTTTATAAACAGCATTCATAATAATTAGTGCAATGGGAGTTACTATTATACTAGATATAAAAAGTTTCCAATTTACCGTAATCATAAATATTGAAGAAGCAATCAGAAGTACTATTTGTAAGAATAAATTCAAACAATCGCTTCCAATAAAGCTTTGAACTTTTGACATATCTGTCGTTAAACGTGATATAACATCCCCTGAATGATATCTGTCAATATGCGAAATTGGCAATTTCTGAATATGGCTCATTATACTATGACGTATATGTTGCAATATGCTTGCACTAAAATATCCGTATAATCTATTCACTAAATAAGTAACTAACATTCCGAATAGAACGAAGAATACAATTATGTACACATACATAAGTAATGTGCTTCGGTCATTTAATAATGACAAATCCACAATATTCTTAATAATATTAGCTTCGAACATGTTTATAGCCGTACTAATAAGTGATAGTAAAACACATAAGACCATTTGTAGGCGATATGGCTTTATAAACGGTATCAATCGCTTAAATATCGCAAGCACTGAGTATGATTTGTTTTTGTTCATATCTAAACATATTCCCTTCTCAACAGGATCCTTTTTGCTGTTTTCTTCCTTGATAATCTGGTAGACTACTTCCGGTTGCTCTGGGCAAAGATGCTGGTAGCTTTTTTAATATATCAATGGTTACTTCATGGTCTGCTATTTTCTTCTTGGCTTCCTTAAGTTCAGCTTCTAATTCTGATATCCTTACTTTATCACGTTCTTGCTTATCCTTGCTTTCCTTGAGCTAGTTCCTGACCGTTCGATCCTTGAGACCAAAATCCTTCTCAATGCTTGCAATAGAGCGTTTTTCTTCTCGTACAAGCCGGATTATGTCAGCTTTGAATTCTTCATTATAACGTTTACCAGTATTTTTCATTTTGGCCCATCCACAGTTATATTGTACCCTAACTCAACTGTGTCCGGCAAATCGGGTATGGGTCACAAATGTCATCGTTCTAAAACTATAATGTTCCTTTCTATTCCCTGCTAATAGATTGTTTCAAAATATAAACTCTATTTATGAACACTTCAAAACTATCTAATAGATTTGATAGCATATTTACTACTTTCTGATATAGAACATCAGAGTCAACAAAAGACGCTTTCAATATAATGGGAAGAAAGGTGTTGAATTGAAGAATAATATTTTCCAGAGATTCGACAACATTTCGTATTTCGGTCAAATTTAAACGTTCATAACTTAATTTAAAATACAACATAGAAAAACTGAAGCCATTCTTAATCAATAGGAGCTTGTTGAAAAGGCTTTTAAGAAAAGCACTCTTATCCTCAAAATTTAATGCAGAATTTAATTTAATTAAATTAAGGATGAACTTCAAACCGCTTAATCCTCTATTTGAGACACTTTTTAATGTTTCCGCAGCCTCTATATTTTGTTCTAAGGTCAAGCATACAGTTTCGTAAAGCAAGCAATCAATTCTAACACCCCAATCTCCGCTTTTTACTTCTAAAAATCTACCGTTAATAGGATGGCCACCGAACAAGCTTTCCCCTGAAGGATTACTGGAAGTTCTGGCAAGATAATATTCATTATAAGGAATATTGCCCTTAAAGTACCACGGAGCAAACCAATCAACAACACTAATGCTGTCTGAATCTTCCGAGTAACCGCAAAATATATTTACATGCAGATTGTGTGATTTATTATAATTAATGGAGTAATTAAGAAAAAACGTATCAACTACAGTAATAATAGGTGTACCAGAATTAACTCTTCTTTTATTATCTTCAAACAAACTTTCAAAATCCTTAAAATCGTTTTGAGAATAATTTATTATTTTATCGCTAAAAGTTGGCAAAACCGTTGAGTTATCGATTAGTCCAAGTTTAAAGCCTAATATGTTCGAGGTATCTTCAGATATGTTTATATTTAAAGTGCTATTAATAAAAAACATCCCATCTTTTACCCCATAGTATTCCAAAACTTGCCTAACTGCATTATGGAAGCAAAACACATCAAATACCTGATTATAACTGTGCTCATAATTATAAAAATTGTTTAATAACACTTTTACTATTCTCCAATCATATCAATATAACCATATTCATAATTGCCAAAATATCTTAAGACCAGAAAATGCCTTGCAAGTAACTTTTTTCTTGTTCTCTTTTGATATACATTTTCAAATATGAATGCTTAATTCCTCAATATTCATTATTAGACTGCTTAACGATAAGCCTGCACCGAATCCGGCAAAGCAAAACCTTCCTCTAAACTTCTTTATTCCTCTGGCTTGAGCTTCAAGACATAGTGCTATGGGAATTGATGCAGAGCTGGTATTTCCGATTTCATCAACCTGAATTATTGTTTTTTCTTGAGAAATCTTCAGTTTCTTCCGTATATAATCAACAATGAACCTGTTGGCTTGATGAAAAACAAATAAATCAATATCATTTACATTTAGACTACATTTATTTAAAATCCCACTGACTATTTCAGGTACTTCCTTGATAGTAAAGCTGTAGACATCTGCACCATTCATAATTAAATCATTTTCACACCTGTAAATATTGTCATCCATAAGTTTCCTGACTTTTGTAGCTGTTGTCATAGGGTTTCTCATGCCTCCTGCCGAAACCATGATCCTATCAAAGTCTCTACCAATAGTTTTCCAAGCAGCAGTAATTCCATCATTGCGCTCATTTTGTTCAATTAGGCATGCCGCTACTCCATCCCCAAAAATAAGCCTAGTAGTCTTGTCATTAGGACTCAGTAGCCTCGAAATGGTATCTCCTGTCACTAAAATACCATACTTCATATTTGAATTCTCCATTAATTTGGATATAGTAATCATTCCATGGGTAAAACCGGAACAACCTGCATTGATATCCAGCGTAAATATATTGTTCCCTGCGTTCAGCCTGTTGCATAGTACAAATGAATTGCCCGGAATAATGTAATCTGGAGTCTGGCATATACATACCAAGCAATCTATTTTGTCTATGTCCAATCCTTCACCATCTAATAGCTTATTTACAGCATCATACATCAAGTCTAAGGCTGTAACTCCCTCTCCAGCAATCCTTCGTGAATATATTCCTATAGTATCACTAATTTTTTTTATCTCAGCCTCCTCGAAGAATTCTGATAAGCCATTGTTCAGTTCAATACTCTCAGGTATTGCCATTGATACGGCCTTAAGTGTAACTCTATTGATTTTCATATATCAACTTCCTTCAATCCGTGATTTTTTCAAGCGATAATTATACAAATTTTTATCAGTCAAATATATTTTTACTGGAATTTTATAACTTGGAAGCTTATCTTTGCAAAACTTCTGAATAAGATACTTTATATTTGATGAATCTATATCCTTATCCCTTGGTTTAACTGTAGCAACCACTACATTTCCCATAATAGCATGAGGAGCTTTGGAAATAGTTACTTCTTCAATTTCTGGCATTTGCAAAATAACATTTTCTATTTCTTGGGGGAAAACCTTGAGTCCTCCTATATTGATAATGTCAGATTTTCTTCCGAGAACTTTAAAATACTCACCATTTGTTTCTACTATATCCCCTGTATTAAACCACCCATCGCTATCAAACGGAGACTCAGCATTCAAGTAGCCCACCATAGACAAATTAGTTTTTATCCACAATATATTATCAACTACTTTAGTCTGGTAGTTGCTTCCCCCAAGCTTAACCCATCTACTTTTAGATCTTTCGCTTTTACTAGGTAAAATGCCCACCTCTGTAAGTCCATACGTTTGTTTCAAAACAATATCTGGAAAAATACTATGGAATTTGTTCAATGTCATTTCAGGCATAACTTCTGTCCCGTAGGACACTACCTTGAGAGAACTCATGTCGTATTTCTTATAGTCTTCGGACATCAATAGCAAATTGAGAAAGGTCGGGGTTACAGGCAATAAGCTAATATTGTGTTTTTCAACCAATCGGCATATGTTTGAAGTAGATTTATCGTTGGTCAATACGATAGTGCCACCATTTGCCAACTGATACAGCAATGTATTAATGCCTCCGATATGGTCCAGCAGTAAAAAGGAAATAGTAGTGAAGCCTTTACCTTTTATTTCATATTTAAAAATAAGCTTCTCATAATCATGAAGTATAGCTTTGGGCATACCCGTTGTACCTGATGAAAAAAGAATGAGTCCACTCTTACCAAGCTTAATAAAATCCATTAACATTTCGTTCTTAGGCTTTCTATGGTAATCAGCAATGCTAAGCTCTCCCGACTTTGATATGCTCACTGAATATTCGATATCTGCTATATCCATATGCAGTGATTGGTCATGGTCAGCATTTTGATTTAAAGGCACTGCTACATTTTTTGTCTCAACCAGTGAAAAGAATAACGCTACATTTTCTGGATAATAGTCTGCATTAAAAGCAATAGTTTTATTTTTTAGATTCTTATTCTCAAGGTTTTCCTTCCAAAATTGTATGATATTATATAGCCAAGAATAGCTGTATTCATTATTATTATAAATAAAAGCAATTTTATTACCATACTCACGGAAGTATTCTGATATTGATTTTTGCTTATTCATGATACACCTCCTAGGTAAATGGTCTGACCCGTTATGTAATCACTATCTTCGCTGCAAAAGAAGTCTACAACATTTCTCACATCTCTAAATTCACCTAATCTTTTAATAGGCATTGCCTCTACTAATTTATCCAGCTTATTTTTAGGAACATTTTGTATTAAACCAGTACTTATGGGCGATGGACCTATAGAATTGACAGTAATTCCATATTGGACTACTTCTTTTGAAAATACTCTTGTAAATTCTTCAACTGCAATCTTACTGGATGCATAAATCGCTTCACCATCAATATGCATTGGAACAGCAACAGAACTAAAATTCACTATTCTTCCGTATCTTTTACCCATCATCAGCTTGGCACTTTCACGCGAAACTATAAAAGTTCCAATCACATTTACATCAAAAACTCTTCTCGCAATACGTTCTGGCGTCAGCAGCACTGTATTCATTGAAGCAATTCCAGCATTATTTATAACAATATCCAGAGAGCCCGCCTTTTTTCTTATGCTATATATAGCTTTCGCTACGTCTTCAGTTTTTGTGACATCGCCGATAATATGAGAATATGAATAATTATTATCAGCAACCTCGGTTCTTGATATTCCAAAAACTGTTGCACCTTCTTCAAGAAAATAATTCTTAAGATATTCTCCTATGCCTCGTGATGTCCCAGTAATTAATATAACCTTCCTCTCATACCTTTTGCTCATAATCCTCAATATCCCTCATGTTTCAATTATATATGACCTAGGCCAAAATCGGTGATTTCCAATGTCCAAAGGACTGAGTTATCTGCTATTCAACAGCTTTGGAAAATCACCCTCAGAATCGATTATCTATAACAAAACTATAAATATTATAATAATTTATCATTCAGTCCAAGCTTTGAAACAACCACTCTCATGCTATCTGTTATTTCCTTGCTAAGCAAGTTATTAAGAAAATCAGTGCCATGGTTGAAAGCTTCCAAGCTTAAAGAACCTTTTTCATAATCCAGCTTATACTGCTCAAATTCATGTATCTTAAATCCAAGCTTTCTTTCAAAGACCCCAAAAAGCTCTGTTAGCTTGCATCCAGATGATACATACTTCTCATTTTCAAGATTAGGAACTGGATTTTTCCAACCGTATTGATTCTCCAGCTCTGTTTTGATTTTTTCAATGTTATAATCAAAATAAAGAAATGGATTAATATTAGTTACATCTTCTTGGAATGTATACATGCGATCAATTAAATTTTGAATTATTTTATCTTGGTTATATCTTTCAGTAGTTTTCAGGATAGCATAATTATTGTCATGCTTTGCCTTTAGTACTTTTTCAGATAAACCCAATAGTCGTTCAGAAAGTGAAACTTTTGATCCGAATATTTGTGATGCAGTAACAGCACTTACCACGAAAGGAATGCCAAATTTATGGGCAAATTCTACTCCTAGTGTTGTAAAATATCTATTGCATAAAATACATAGCGGATTGGAATCTATCTCTTTTAATGCTGTTTCTAGTATCAAAAAGTTATAAAGAGCAACTATCTCCGATTCTCTCGGTTTAAACAAATACAAATCTAGATTCAATCTAGCCGCAACCTCTTTTACATATATGCTTTCCTCAAAACTGTTATCGACAGAGAATAAGCATACCCTCTGCGCCTTAACCTTCTTTATCAAATGTGCTAAATATGTACTATCTTTTCCTCCGCTAAATAATACGAGACAATCATAGCCCGATTTTGAACTGCTTTGCTTAGATATGGTCTCATAAAATAGGTTTTCTAAAGACATAGGATACTTGCCTCCTCTAATTCTTAAATTTCTTGTGCCAAAATAACAAATTCAAGATACTAATGGTTATAAGATTTCTCACTCTAAATTGATATTAATCTTCATAAGCATTTCCCTCATTTCATCTGTAATTTCTTTATTAAGCAATTGATCGAATGCATCCATATTATAACGAAGTGCTTCCTGACTTAAAGAACCGTTTTCGTAATCTACTCTGAACTGATCAATTTCGTGTATCTTGAATCCCAACTTTCTCACAAATATACCAAAAAGCTCAGACAACTTGCATCCGGAAGAAGCATACTGTTGATTTGGAAGATTGGGATCAGGATTTTTCCAGTCATATTCAATTTCTAACTCTTTTTTTATTTTTTCTATATCATATTCAAAATAAAGAAACGGATTAATGATAGTTACGTCATCCGGCAATAAAAACATTTTATCCACTATTCTCTGTATATTCATATCCTGTTTATATCTATCGGTTGATTTCAAAATACTGTATGTATCATCAGACTTCGTCTTCAAAGCCTTATCAGCTAAAATTAACAATCGTCTAGATAATGGCATCCTTGTACCAAAAATCTGTGTTGCAGTAACACCACTGACTACAAAAGGAATACCAAATTTATGTGCAAAGTCTACTCCTAGCGATGTAAAATAGCGGTTACATAGAAAGCATAAAGGATTAGCATCGATTTCTTTCAAAATTGGCTCTGATAATAAGAAATTATAAAGATTATAGACATCTTCTTCTTTTGGCTTAAATACAAATAAATCAAGATTTAGCTTAGCTGCAACCACCTTTAAATGATTGTCATCCTCAAAACTGTTATCAACGGAAAACAAACACCCTCTCTCAGCTTTAGCTTTTTTTATTAAATGGGCTAAATATGTGCTATCTTTTCCTCCACTAAACAATACAACACTATCATATTTTGATTCAAAATTATTTTTTTGAGATAAAGTTTCATAAAATAGACTTTCTAATGACATAAATTTCAACTCCTTTTGACATTTTTTGACCGCTTTTAAC
>CAYYEC010000039.1:0-14050 GCA_964470745.1 uncultured Eubacteriales bacterium
TGGAATAACAAAAGGAATTATAGCAAGAAACAGACTTACGGCATATGCTTTTTTACTACCGAACTTTTTAGGTTTTTTAGTATTCACGGCGATACCTGTAATTTTCTCATTTGTACTTTGTTTTGTTAAATGGGATACATCCAACCCTATGAAATTTGTAGCTCTTAGCAATTTTATAGAAATGTTTAAAGATGAGACCTTTTATATATCATTATGGAATACAGCCTACTATACCTTTACGGTTGTTCCCGGAACACTTGTGATTGCACTTGTACTTGCAATTTCTTTGAATAACAGTTTGAAGGGGGCCAGACTATTCAGGTCAGTTTTCTTTTTTCCATATTTATCATCTCTCGTTGCAGTATCAGTAGCGTGGAATATGCTGTTTCAACCGGAGATGGGACCTATAAACAATATTCTGAAGTCCATAGGAATTATGAATCCACCTGGGTGGACATCATCTATCGATTGGGCTATGCCAGCAATAATAGTGGTTGGGATATGGAAAGGCATGGGGTATTATATGATAATTTACTTAGCAGGACTTCAAGGAATACCAAGAACATTATATGAATCGGCAAATGTAGATGGAGCTACTAAATGGCAGCAATTCTGGAAAATTACGGTTCCTATGCTTACGCCTACAACATTTTTTGTAACCATAATGCTGGTCATTAGTTCATTTAAGGTATTCGACCAGATAGCAGTTATGACAGAGGGTGGTCCAGGTAGAGCCACCAATGTTCTTGTGTATTACATTTATAACCAAGCCTTCATAAACTTTAATATGGGATATGCTTCGACTATTGCATTTGTTCTTTTTATAATAGTCCTTTTAATAACGATTATTCAGTTCAAGGCTGAAGAAAAATGGGTCAGCTACATGTAGAGCCCCAAAAAATAGATGATATAAAGGTGATGGAAAATGGATAATACTACAGTATTTAAAAACAATAACATCAAAAAGGCTTTGAGTAAATTCTTGCTGTATGCATTACTGATAGGTGCATGTATTATGGTACTGTTTCCTTTTGCGTGGATGCTCTCGGCTTCCTTCAAGCCTGATAACGATGTTTATGAATTTCCAATTCGTTGGATACCCCAAAAGGTTAAATGGGAGAATTATATAGATATATGGAAGGAAATTAAGTTTGGAGTTTTCTACATGAACACAGTAAAACTGACTGTGGTAGTTACATTTCTTCAGCTATTTACCAGCAGTTTGGCAGCCTATGCCTTTGCGCGTATTAAGTTTCCTGAAAGGAATAAACTGTTTCTTGCTTATGTAGGAACCATAGCGGTACCATTTCAAGTTTATATGATCCCACAATACATAATAATCAAAAATATGCATGCCAGTGACAGTCTTATGGCACTTGTACTGATTCAGGCTTTTACGGCGTATGGGGTCTTCCTCATGAGACAGTTTTATATGGGCATACCGGAGGAACTTTCAGAATCGGCCAGGATAGATGGTTTAAATGAATTTGGAATCTATAGTAAAATAATTCTTCCTCTTTCAAAGCCTGCACTTTCAGCATTGGGAATCTATACTGCGGTTTTTGTATGGAACGATTTTCTAGGTCCTATGATTTATCTTACATCTCAGAAAAACCTTACAATACAGCTCGGAATCAGAATGTTTATTACAACGTATAACCAGAGCTTTGCGCTCATCATGGCTGCTGCTGTGTGCTCTATGATACCGATTGTTATAGTATTTCTCTCTGCGCAGAAATTCTTTATTGAAGGAATTGCCATGACTGGGTTGAAGGGATAGATAAAGTTTTAAATACGTTGAAAGAGTAATTAATATTAATTATCAGAAAAGAGGATAAAAATGAGTGAACAAAAAGTTGCTGTAGAAAATTATGTTGAACATTTACACAACAGTGCCTATGAAAATCAATACCTGTCTAAGATTATAACCAATACCAGCCTGGTTAACAGATGGGGAAATGAAAAGGAATTACTGAACGGATCGTGGAATTTTGGTATAGATCCCTTTGATAGCTGTCTCAGGTCAAAATGGTATGAAGAAAAGTATTTTGATGATAATGGAAGACCCTTTCCTTTAGATTACAGCTTTGATGACTGGGAAAAGATCAGGGTGCCATCCTGTTGGAATATGCACAAGGAAAGATACTTTCTGTATGAAGGCACTGCTTTATATACACGTAGATTTAGGTATGAAAATAAGGGTGAAAAACGGACTTTTATAAGGTTTGGGGCAGTAAACTATGAAGCAAAAATATTTCTGAACAAGGAATACCTAGGAATGCATAGGGGCGGTTCAACACCCTTTAGTATAGAGGTGACAGGAAAACTTAAAGACGAAAACAGGCTGCTTGTAGTGGCTAATAATACAAGGAAAAGAACATGCGTACCGTGTGAAAATTTCGATTGGTTCAATTACGGGGGAATATACAGGGATGTTGAGCTGATAAGGCTTCCAGAGACCTTTATTAAAGACTTTAACATATACCTGAAACCTGGAAGTAATTCTAAAACCATAAAGGCCACTGTGGCTATTGATGGGGAGATCAAAGACGGTAATGCATCATTGGAAATTCAGGAAATGGGGATAAAAAAAGACATAACTGTAATTGACGGTTTTGGCGAGATTGAATTTGAGGCTGCACCAGAGCTATGGAGTCCCGAAAATCCAAAGCTTTATGCAGTAAAACTATCCTTCATGAATGACAGTTTGGTGGATAAGATAGGTTTTAGGGAAATCAAGACAGAGGGTACCGAAATTTACCTGAACGGCAGAAAGATATTTCTGAAAGGTATTTGTGCACATGAGGACAGTGAACTGAACGGAAAGGCTGTAACTGAAGATGAAATAAGGGAGAACTTCCGTCTGGCTAAAGAGATGAACTGTAACTACATGAGGCTTGCGCATTATCCCCATACGGAAAAGGCTGCCAGAATAGCAGATGAAGTAGGGATTATGCTCTGGGAGGAAATACCTGTATATTGGGCTATTGAATTTGAAAATTCCGAAACATATACGGATGCTGAAAACCAATTGACAGAATTGATAAAGAGGGATAGAAACAGGGCTAGTGTAATTATATGGTCCGTTGGAAATGAGAATGCAGATACGGATGCGAGACTGAAATTTATGAGTTCACTGGCAAAAAAGGCACATGAGCTTGATCCTTCAAGAATGGTGTCTGCTGCTTGCCTTGTGAATCATGTAAATCTCAGGATTGAAGACAGACTGGCTGACTACCTGGACATTATAGGAATAAACGAATACTACGGCTGGTATGAGCCTGATATTACAAAAGTTATAACTTTTTTTGAAAACAGCAGACCTGAAAAGCCTGTAGTAGTAACTGAGTTTGGAGCCGGTGCAAGAGTGGGGGAAAGAGGAACTTCAGACGAACTTTACACAGAGGACTGTCAGTTATCAATATATAAGGGACAGATTGCTACCATCAGAAAAATTCCTTATATAAAAGGAACAAGTCCGTGGATTTTGTTCGACTTCAGAAGTCTGAAAAGGCTGCATCATTTGCAGGGCTATTATAATGTCAAGGGACTGCTTTCTGCTGATAAAAGCTATAAAAAACCTTCATTTTATGCGATGAAGGAGTTTTATGGGAGTCTTGACATTGACGATTAGTTTTGAGTAGTTCTCGAAGCTTCAATCCGGTATTAAAGAAGTTGCATAATATTTTATGCAAACAGATGAGAGGACATGGGGATGTGTACTTAAATTTTAAGCTTTGTTTTTTACAAATATAAGTAGTGAATAAAGAATAATTAAGGAAGGATTTTAATTATGGCTATTTTTCAGGAACATAGCAAGCAATTGCCGATGAAATATCCATTTATTACTTCATACCCATCCCATGCAAATCTTATTTCTGTACTGTCAAATTACCAAGAAGCAGTACCATGGATTTATAATTTTTATATTCAACTAGAAACGACTATTTTATCTATATTGATAGATTTGAATGTTATAATAATGAATGCAGCTCAATTGAAACCAAGAATGCAATAGAACATATTAAAGAAGCTGCAAAATAATTTATGCAAACTAATGAATTCCTTCTATGGTAGAATAATTAAAATCATTGGAGGAGTTTTTTATAAAAAGGAAAGGACAATAACACCTTATAAGAAGAGATCAGATCAATGCACGTTTAATTTGCTTCCTAAGAAAGATTAAAATTATATAGTAGTAAACGAAGTATTCAAAGCCTTGCTGAAAGAGAAAGAAACTGCCTGTTAAGGCAGCCTCTCATATTATTCAAATCATATCAATTTGTATACAAAACACTAATTTTCAATAATTTGCCATTGTTGGTTATTCCCACTGTTGTACGACCACTGAACTACATTTCCACCATCTGCAGTTGAATTTTGGTAGACATCAAGGGCCTTTCCGCTGTTCTTGTTAATTATGGAGTAATAGCCGTTACCAAGATCATTAATCTGCCACAGTTGGTTATTACCACCATTGTGAGACCACTGAATTACATTTCCACCGTCTGCAGTTGAACTTTGATAAACATCAAGGTCCTTTCCACTATTTACATTAACTATTCTATAGTATCCGCCGCCAGCTTCGACAATGGTCCACTTCTGGTTGTTCCCACCATTATACGGCCACTGAATGACATTTGCTCCGTCTGAAGTTGACTGTTGATAGACATCAAGTGCCTTTCCACTATTTCTGTTGACAATCCTGTATGATCCATCGCATACAGTCTGAATCCACTTTTGATTATCGCTCGATCCGTTAGCCCACATCTGCAAAGATGCTCCAGCTGTAGTCACAGCACCTGTGTCCAGACATAATCCATTGGCACGGTTAATTATCTTTATATATCCGTCACCTCTGGAAATGGACCACTGCTGATTATAACTTCCACTGCTAGTCCACATACCGCAGATACTGCCATTTCCTGTACGCCCCATTGAATCAAGATACAAATCGTTTGAACGGTTTTGAATCTTATAATAGCCATTGCCAAGGTTTATAAAAGTCCAATGCTGATTCCCACTTGAACTACTTGAATTTTGGGTAACATCAGAGCCTGAGGTAGTATGATTGTAAGTATCTATACAATTGCCGTTGGCAAGATTAGTAAATTTATAATAGATTGCCGTATCAGCGTATTGGACAGTGTGCATATTACCATTAGGAGGACCAGCCTGAGTCAGAAACAAACGTCCGTTATTTAATGGCAGCAGGCATCGCGAATAGCCTGTTGGAAGAACACTGCTTATTTGTGTAAAACCACCTACACCGTTATTGGTGTTTATATAAAGATTGTTATTGGCACTACAGCTTAAAACTATTGTTCCATCCAAATTAGCACAATATGAGGAACCTGTACCGCCAAATTTGGTCCCCGTGCTTGTTACATTCCAGCTTTCAGGGTTTGAGGAAATCTGATAGTATGAGCCTCCCATACCAACAATTTCATAGGTCATAATGTAATTTCCGTTAGGCATTTTTGCCAAAACAGGCATACCCGGCCTCTGAGTGCTGTCCGTAAGCGCAATATCCTCAACAATACTGCTCCAGTTAACACCGTCAGTTGTCGTTTGGTGTACTAATTTTTGGTTATGTGCCGGATCACGTTCGTCTGAATAGTAGCAAATAAGCTTATTATTGGCTACCATTAAAAATGGCTCCCATACCGGGTCGTGCCTGCCATCCGAAATTGCCACACCACCTGTTGCTACTGTACTGACATAGGTCCAGGTTCTTCCCTCATCGGTGCTCTTATACAAATCGATTTCACAGAAAGAACGATCATATGGAAGAACAAGACCGGCACAAAGAAGTGTACCTGCAGTCAGACTTCCTATTGTCTGGGGCATCTCATAGAGGCAGGGCTCCCACCTCATTCCTACTCCCTTGTGGGTATCGACTACGTCACCTACCTTAGTCCAGCTTTGACCATTGTTTGTGCTTTCGTAGATAGGGAATACCGCTGCCCCTGTTGTGTACTGTTCAAAAGTTGCATACATCTTGCCGTTGCTTGCCTGCATGGCTCTTGAATACAAGCAGCCCGGCGGTTCAGCTCCTGCCGGCGGTGTGTACATAGTGGATGGTCCAATGGTGGATGATCCATAGGCACCGACTGAAACCGGGAACATGGCAATTGTTAATATTACTGCCCAAACAAGCAGTAACGCCAATGTCTTTGTGATACTTTTTTTTGTTGTTCTTGTCATTACTTTTCCCCTTTCTTTATTGTATTTTTGATTTATCTAAATTAACATTGAAGTTTGCATAACCACCAAATCGTACAATTTGAATGATTATAGTTTCCTCAATGTAAATTCATTCAATTTTGCTTATTTCATATTATAGATTTCGCATAAATGATTCTGCATTTTAATTTAACTTACGCGAAATCTACACCTATAAAACTCATTAAACGAACAAATATCAATATTAATTTGATGTAGAATCATTTGTGTGTTTAATATAACATTAGTGTGAAAACATTTTAATGATATTTTTTGTATTTATTTTGATATTTTTTTACACCCCTTCTGAAATAAATAAGAGTGTAATCAGCGCAAGTATCTTTTCACATAATTATTCTTTGACAGCACCTGCTGTAATCCCAGCCAAAATGTACTTTTGGAAAAACAAATATACAGTAAGCGTAGGTATCATTACCCATATGATACATGCACTTAAACTAGCCCAATCAATAGTTCTGTCTCCTGCGTAGAGCATAAGTGCAGTAGACAAAGTTCTGAATTTATCCGAAGGAATATAAAGGTAAGGAATATACATGTCATTGGTTATATCAACAAATTTAATAATAGCCAATGTAGCAGCTGCAGGCAAAATAAGCGGAAAAATTACTCTTAAAAAAATTGTCAGGTATGAAGCGCCTTCAATCATGGCACTCTCATCAAGGGATACAGAAACCTTGTCAATAAATTGCTTGTAAACAAATATTTGCATCATATCTGCACCGATATAAATCAATATTGGAGCGAACAAGGTATTGTAGAGTCCCATGTCTTTAATCAGACTAAACCTCGCCACCTCAATAGTATAAAACGGTATGACCATTGCAATCAGAAACAACGCCATAACAATCCGTTTTCCTTTAAAGTCAAACCTGGTAATTATATAGGATGTCATAGCTCCCAGGATAACATTGATGACTACACTGACTGAAGCTATGGTATATGTATTGGCAAGCGCCAATAGAATTTTAGCCTTTTTAAATGTAGAGACATAATTGCCCAAATATAATGTATGCGGTAATGATAGGGGTTTTAGTTGCCCGATTTCAGGAAGAGTTTTAAATGATGAAAGCACAATAATCATCCATGGTACAATAACAATTGCAGTAATTAAAAATAAAACTATATATTTTAACAATTCAGAAACATCGAAGTTTTTTACTCTCGCGATAGATATCATTGTATTTTTACTCATATAATCACCCCTTTATCTTAATAATTTTACTTTGAATATAGCTTCCCAAGATAATGAGAATCATGGTTAATACTGCCATCGTTGATGCCAAACCAAACTGATTGAACTGGAAGGCGGTTTTTATGGTGTAAACCATGAATGTAGATGTCTCATATCCGGGTCCACCGTTGGTCATAAGGAATGGCACGTCAAATATTGTTAAAGCACCCCGGACATTCAGGAATAATACAAGTTCAACTACTGTTTTAATTCCGGGGATGGTAATATTTATAAATTGCTGAAGTTTGCTGGCACCATCAATCTCAGCTGCTTCGTAATATTCTTTTGAAACAGATTGTATTCCCGCAATGAATAAAATAACATGAAGACCGCAGAATCTCCAAAGAGATACCGTTACAAGCGTAAAATTCACAATTTTTAGATTACTTAACCAATCTAGCTTTAAAAAACTTAATCTGAGAAAATCCAGTATGGAGTCAAGTCCACCCCCATTGGGAGAATAAAAATATGAGAATGCAAGCGCAACTGCAACAGCATTTATAACATAGGGCATAAAAGTGATGGACTTAAAAAACTTTGAACCCCATATTTTACTGCACAATATTGATGCCATCATAATTTCTAAAGGTATTGCTAATAAATGGATAAAAAAGTAGTAAGCATTATTCCTTAAAGCAACCCAAACGTCAGCAGAATCAAAAATCAACTGCTTATAATTTGATAAACCGATATATTTAAAACTTTTTGAATACCCGTCCCAGTCCGTAAAGCTTAACAAAAGAAGTCTTAGTGACGGATAAAACATTAAAAGAAGCAATAGAAACACAGGAATAAACAGAAATCCAATAATGATTAATTTTTTCTGTTTGCTGTAACTCATTGTTGTAAAACCCCCTTAAATAAATGCTACCATACCTTCAGGGTATGGTAGCATTTAAAAGTTACTGATTATTTTATGTCCAACTTAGCCCTTGCAGCCTTCCATTTTTTATTATAGTCTGCCAAAATGTCTTTGTAATCTTTACCAGCAATCATCATGGTACCTATAGTCTTTGTTTCCCACTTTGTTTCACCGGCAAGCTTGGTGTAGTTCTCGTCGCCAGGCACATACATGAAGATGTCAAACTTCATATTTTTAGTGGCTTCTGTAAATATGTTATCTGCATCAATACCATTGATTGTTGAGGACATTGTCCTTTCAGTAATATACGTCTTATATACATCCGGGCTGAAGAACCATGCAACATACTTCTTAGCTAAATCTGGATTTTTGCTGTTCTTGCTGATACCAAAAAACAAATCTACCATTCCAACCGCCCTTATTGTTTCATTCCTATCATTAGTCATTGGAAGTGGAAATACAGCGATATCATTCATGTCTCCTCCAAGCTTTTTATAGTCTGGAAGGAAATATTGTCCGGCTATTAACATAGCAGCTTTGTTTGATGCCATTAACTGTTCTGATTCAGACCAGCTTGTACCCAAAGATTTACCAAGAACATCAGCTTTATATAGCTGGTCAGCCATAGCGTATGTCTTGTAAAATGCGCTGTCCGGTCCAAAGGGTTCATCCTGTTTAGCAAGATCTGATAGTATGTTGGGGTTGTTTGAAACTGCATGGGGCATCCATTCATTGAATGGGTACGTGGGCCATGTATCCTTCGCACCCATTGCTATAGGAATATATTTTTCGTTAGCTTTTATTGCATTTGCTATATTTAAGAATTCATCCCATGTGGTAGGTATTTGTAAATTCAGCTCTTTGAATATGGATTTCTTATAAAATACCCAATCACTGAAAACTTTCATTGGCAAGCCGTAATATCCACCACTATCTGCACTGTTTATGGCGTAGGAGTTAACAAACTTATTCTCTTTGACAAGCTCTTCATTTGCACCCCATGGAAGCAAAGAGCTTTTCAGCTCAAGAATATGATCCGGCTTCATGTAGATAATATCAGGTATTTCATTTGCAGCTTGCCTAATTTTCTGATTTTTAATCATTTCTTCGGTATCTTTATACTGTTGAAAATCGATTGTAACCTTTGGAAGAGCCTTTTTAAAGGAATCTTCCTCTATTTTTGCCTGAAAGAAATCCAAATCCTCTGCAAGCAGTCCTACAGAAAGCGTAACAGGTTCTGCCGTTTGTTCCGCTGCTTTTTCTGTGTTCATAGTTGTGTTCTTTGAAGGCTCCGAGATCCCCTTCTGAGTACCACATCCTGCTAAACTAATAGCTGTTACAGCAAATACCATGATGAGCATTAAATTTAAAACTCTGTTTGACAATGATTTTTTCATGAGTTATCCCCCTTTGAATTTTTAGATATAAGATATGCTTCTTATATATTTTACAATTTTCATTATACTTGGCAGGACTCTATAGTTTAATGATATGTCATATACTTTTTTGATATTTTTTGACATGGGTACTGATAATATAAATTTTTTGTCTGTAAAAGGATTAAATCATTTTACAGCGAATACTATTATTATCGCTAAGTTTACAGAATGAGTCCGATACTACAAAAAAGGAGGGAAAACTATGGCATTTTTAAGGAAAAGTGTTGTCATAAAACTTATTATCATTTTTATCATTTTTATCCCACTGCCATTTGCCATAGCAGGGCTTATTTTATCGAACTCTTTTTCCAATATCCTTATTGAAAATAACCAAAAAAAGAATCTTCAACTAACTGAGCAGATCGCAAGAAAAATTAACGATAATACTTTGAAATTCATTCTGTCTGTGGCCAGCATCATGAATGACAATGATATCATTCCGTCTGTTAATCAGTGGAATGTTTTAACAGACGAGGGGAAAAGATTTGATTTATCTAACGAGATAGATAAAAAATTAAATTACTATTTCAATTATACAACGGATATTAACGGAATATATTTCATTTTTAAAAACAATGACTGTTACAAGTTTAAAAGTCCTCTTACCAACGAAATTACCGAACTGAAAAGCATGAAATGGTATAATGAAATGAAATTGGAGGGCAAAGAGATAACAGTACTTGGGAGAATAAAAAATTCACAGTTTACTCAGGTTACGAACAATGGAGACTACTCCATTTCTATTGCAGCAAGTACACAAACTTCTGACAATTATCCTATAAACGAAGTTGAAATGGTATACTTTACTTTTAGGGAAAACACCTTTGACAAACTGTATTCTGGTTTAAAATTAAGCAATGTAGGTAGAATTGACATTATCAACCAGGAGGGGAATTTAATAACTTCAGATGACAATAATATTTCAGAAATTCTAAAGGCGCAAAATATACCAGAAAATGATTACGGATGGTTCAGATACATGGAAGATCAGCAAGATTTACTGATTACTTACTATACCGTCCCCAGTACCGGTTGGAAAGTCATAAACACAACCTCGTACCAAGAGTTAACCTCCGGTGTTGATAGAATTATTACCATTCTGGTAACTATTTTCATTGCGGTTCTCATATTATTCATTGCAGTTTTTTTTACATCAACAATGAGTACAATTGTTATACCTATAAGGCATCTGGTATTGAACATGAAAAAGGTAGAGGAAGGCAACTTCAAAACTGGTATACCTGTTCGTGGCGAAGATGAACTGGCTCTTTTGAATACTTCTTTCAACAACATGGTAAAAGAGATTCAGAACCTTGTTCACAGGATTGAGGATGAGAAAACCCAAAAAATGCATTTGGAAATAATGACCTTGCAGTACCAGATAAATCCCCATTTCTTATTTAATACACTGAATTCAATAACAATGATGGCCGGAATTTATGGTGTTGATAATATCAAAAAGATGACTGAGGCACTAACAAAACTTCTTATAAATACACTTGAAAAGGATGGTATTTTTACTACTGTAGAAAAAGAATTTGAAACACTGAATTCGTACATCCATATTATGAAAATCAGATATGGTGACCGGTTTGATGTAGTGTTTTTACCCAATGATGAAGTGAACAATCTTTATATCCTCAAATTACTATTGCAGCCTATTGTTGAAAATTCAATTCTTCATGGAATGAAGGAAGATATGTTTGAAAAGTTGATAATCACAATTAATGCTGAAAGAGCTTCAGAGAAGCTAATTATTGTTGTTGCCGACAACGGGGTAGGGATGTCCGAGGAACAGGCAGGAAAAATATTGCAGAATAATGTGGGTCCCAGAAGAGGATTTAACAGGATTGGTGTGGAAAATGTGAATCAGCGCATTATTTTGAATCATGGGAATGATTTTGGACTTAAAATATCAAGTTCTATAGGTAAAGGTACCACAGTAACCTTTGAACTTCCAGTGATAAAAAATTTAGATTCATACCAAAAGAAAGGTGATAAATATGCTGAAGATACTGCTGGTTGACGATGAACCAATTGTCCACCTTACTATCAAATCCCTTGGTGATTGGAAAAGCTATGGTTTTGAAATTACTCATCAATCTCCAAACGGTGCCGATGCCCTGGAGACTTTTAGACTTAAGCGCAACTTTGATATTATCATCACAGATATAAGTATGCCAAAAATGAATGGTATTGAACTGATCAAAAATATCCGGGAAGTTGATGAAAATATCCCTATCATTGTTTTGAGCGCCTATAATGACTATCAATTTGTAAGAGAGGCCTTTAAGCTGGGAGTCCATGACTATATTTTAAAATCCGATCTGGCTTTTGATTCACTTCTCAAATTATTAGAGAAAGCCGCAAAAATTATTTCTGATATACATCGCAGTAACATTGAAAGTATAAGCAAGAATAAATATTTGAGGTACAAGCTTCTTGAAGATATGATAAATGGAAATATACCTGAAGATGTCGATGATAAGGTTAAAACCTATAATATATGTATAGCTCCTGTCAATGTAGCTGTTACGGTTTTTTTAGTTGATAATTACAAGCTCTTTGAGGAAAAACAGGATAATGCCGTACTTGAGAAAATAAGCACTTCTATATCCAATATTTTTATACAGAAAATATTGGAATATAAACTGGGGGAATTTGTGCAGTTGTCAAAATACAAGTACGCATTTATTGTTAGTTTCGAAAGAGAGAAAAGTATGTTGAAGACCAATCAAAACCTAAACAGCTTTGTAAGTAATATAAAATATACTTTATCAGAGCTTTTGAATATTTCAGTCACTGTTGGAATCAGCAATATACAAAATGGGTATGGAAGTATTCCTGCTTTATTTAAACAAGCTGAAGATGCAACTGAATTAAAACTCATTTATGGTAAAGGAAAAATAATTCGTTATCAGGATATACAAAATTTTTCTAGTGATAATGGTAGTAATATATATGGCAAGGGAAAAGCACTACTAAAAGCTTTGGAAAGCGAAGATGAAAGCAGTGTAAAAGAAGAACTGAGGAAGTTTACAGATAGCATCATTAGATTGAACATTTCCGACACCCATCAAATATATAATCTCTATATTGAATTGATATACATTATTTTCAGCTATCTCAATGAAAAGGATATCAGGATTGAGGATATATTCGGCAAAGAAGTGAATTTCTATGAAAAAATATATAAATTTGAAACTATTTCGGAAATTTCAAACTTCATGGAGAATGTATTATCTTTTATTGTTTCGGAAATAAAGGAAAAAAATAGAGGTTTGTCTAAAAAACTAAAAAAAGCAATGGACTATATCAAATCCAATTTCAATGAAGATATAAGCCTGACTCTGGTCAGCAAACACCTCCAAGTTAGTGAGGCTTACTTAAGCCGTCTATTTAAAAAAGAAACCGGTGAAAACTTTATTAACTATTTGACAGATTTACGGGTTGAAAAAGCAAAAGACATGTTAAAAAGCACCGACCTTACTATCAATGAAATAAGTCAGCTGGTTGGATACTACAACCAGGAGCATTTCAGCCGTGTTTTCAAAAAGTATGAGGGATGCAGTCCCAATCGATACCGGAATAAATAAGCCTGCACTTTTTCTGCAACTGATTGTATCGATACTTCCATCGGAATACCTGCACGTCGTATACATTGAACATGAATTTGTTGTGTATACCAAATGAGGAGCATGAGAGAAGATATTTGTTGAAAAAGCGCATGTTTTGCTATATTATTAATATATAAGTTCATTTGATGCGTATTTTTAAGATTTCTAAATATCAAGATGGGAAGTAATAGAGTATGTTTTTTAGAAGACCTAGAAGTCTAAGGAACAAATTAATAATATATTTCATGTTAATTTCAACAATATCTTCAACAATTATTACTTTATATTATTATAATGACCAGAGGAAAACCTTGATTAGCAATATGGTTCAGAATGCTAATAGCAATTTAGTCTATATAATGAGTAATATTGATAAGCAAATCAAGAAAGCAGAGCAACTTTCAGATTGGACTTATAAGAGTAGAAATGTGGAGAAGTTAATTATTTCCAGAGCACATAAAAATGATATTGATTTTACTACAGATGTACTGGAATTGCAAAAGAATATAGATGATTTATTATTTAGTTCTTCTATGGACCCATATATTTCTTCTTTTATTATTGTTGGACTAGATGGACTGGATGTCAGAACTGGAAATAGTGCTTCACTCATTGATAAAAATGATCTTGCCAGTTATGAGTGGTTTAAAGAACG
>CAYYEC010000040.1:0-14004 GCA_964470745.1 uncultured Eubacteriales bacterium
CCACCCTTTCACATTTTTCTCTTAACTTTGTGTCTACTTTATTATACCATGTCCAGTACAGCACATACACCGGCTCCTTCATCTTGCATTCAAATATGCCGTCTTGTGGGAGTATATCTACTACAATCCAGCGGAGTCTGTAAAGGCACCAAGAAGGGCTGAGAAGGAAATAGTCATAATGCATAATGATGAGCTGCAGAAGCTTCTTAATTCCGTAGAAGGTAAATCTGTATTCACGCCCATCTATATTGCCTCGACGACAGGTATGAGGCTTGGAGAGGTCTGTGGTCTTCAAAATGAAGATGTGGATATCAAAAAGAAAATATTCTATATACGGCATACCTACAAGCGAATAAGCGGTGAAATGGTTCTTAAGAATACAAAAACCCTGAGAAGTAAGCGGCCTGTTCCGATGCTTCCGGGAACAGATGTTATCCTGAAGGAATATATTTCAAAAAAGGAACAGTATAGTGAAGAACTGGGCTCGGATTATACCTTTTCCAGCTTCTTTTGTACCTGGGAGGATGGACGGCCCATGCAGCCGGACTATGTCACATCAACTTTCAAAAAATATATCCGCCGGCTTAAATTCTCCGAGGGGATCACTTTCCATTCCCTACGGCATACTCATGCAAGCTGGCTCCTGCGTGAAAAAATCCATCCAAAAATAGTTTCAGAGAGGTTGGGACATACTTCCGTAAATCTCACACTGAATATTTACTCACATTTGATTCCCGATCTGCAGAAGGATGTTTTAAGCGGACTGGATACTTCACTTTTCACGGTAAAATCCAGTGGCAATTCTGATAATAAAATCCATCTGGTAAAATAAGGTATGCACAATTTATGCACAAAACGCATAAAATCACGTCGGGTTTTTTATGCACAGACAAAACAAAACAGCCTGTAACGTAAGCTATAGGCTGTTTCTAAGTTGGTTGCGGGGGCTGGACTTGAACCAACGACCTTCGGGTTATGAGTTCGGTAAGCTCCTTATTCCATGGTATTTTTCAGTTATGCACATTTACGTATAATGTAGACAAGTCAAGGCTTACAGTTGTTTTTTCATATTTTTTGTTATATCACTTTATGTGCGTTTATTTCAAGCCGTATGCACATTTTATGCACAAAATCCAACAGAACATAATAGGTAACAAATTTATTTTTATTCTTCAATATACTCGTCTCCACAACTTTTTTTAATTTCAAACACAAAAAACAAGCTTCCAAAAAGTACAAATTGTATAACCGGCAACATGTATTTTAAAATACTTATTCCAGTATATTTTATAACAAGAATAATTGGAGGGTAAAATGGAATGATCCCAATAAATACAGTATGCAATCCAAAAATCAGTAATGAAATAACAGCTACTTTCACCATTATATTAAACTGCTTATATTTCTTCAATAACCATAATCCTAACAACAAAAAGGCCAATCCTCTTGCAACTAACAAACTCTCCGTAATCATCATAGTAAAAAGAATAATTGGATTTGCTATTGGGGAATTATTAATATTCTTAATATCTATGGAATCCCTTACTGTTGCAGGGTCTACCTTTGAATTAATAAAACTCATACCAATGAATGGAGCTATAGTACTTATAATTAAAAAGATTATAGCAATATTAAAAAAAATTTTCACTGAATTAAAGTTATATTTCTCATTAATTAAAAGTTTAAGTTTATTTAATATAAATGGGAACACCAATATTTGCAGCAGAATGCTTAAAAGAATGTTATCAGTAAAAATACTTCCTACAATATAAATCAAATAAAAAAGTGTTAAGTACTTTGCAGCATAAAAATTTGATTCTTTTCTCAATTTCCTTCCTCCTTTTTGGTATAAGATTTTATTAGCAATTTAGCAATTCGCAATCCCAATAATTATATCTCTCAAAAAATCAACTCAATTCCATTTGATAATAATTAGAAGTATATCATATAGGAAAAGATAGGTAAATGTAGAAATATACTTTGATACATCCCATAGAAAATAATGCATTCTATAGGCTTTTTAATAACTATTTAGTTTAAATTTTCTCTCTTTCTCCTTAACTCTTCTCTAAAAGCACTTGTAACTTTTTCATCCATATTATAATAATTCTGCTCCAAATCCTTCATAATAGCATAAATCAATTTCTCCGACATTTTCCCCATCTGCTTTTCCAATTCATCCAACTTGAAGGCAACATAATCCTTCAATTTCTCATATGTATCTTTTTCTTTTGGAAGTATTGGTTTGCCGAGAGTAATTTCAGATACATTATTAATAAGTTCTCTAATTGCTTCATCAGAAAGTCTGTCACCAAATTTTTCTGCAACATTGACAAGTAACTTTGCCTGCCGTACTTTTGCATTTATAAGCTTCGCTTCCGATTCTGCACCTTTGCTCTGTTCTTTGGGAACTACAACAAGCTGACCTTTTCTTATTCCATCAATTACATCCCATACCCAGTCCATAAATGCATCAGCTTTTGGCTGTCTGCTCCATCTGCATATTTCATATATTCCTTTTGAAGTGTAAAAATATGTGTTTCTTCCATTCGTCAGACTGACGAATGAGTATTTTTCAAGTCTCTCCAGATGCCTCTCATGTATTTTCCCAATAGCTTTCATTGGTTTTTTATAATCTAAAGCTTTTCCAATTTGTTCTCTGGTCATTAAAATATCACCATTTTCATTCTGCCAGAAATCATATTTTTGTGTCTCAAATATTTCTGATTTGATTAAATTTATATTACCCATAATAACACGCTCCTTGTTGAACACGTCTTATGAGTATGCTATAATTAATACGCAATACTCGTAAGAGTGTTGTCTTTGTTTGGGAAGCTGTATGCTCTTGCCGGAGGCAGCTTCCTTAATTGTTTTCTGACCTTTCTTTTAACCATTTTTCAACTTCTTCTTTATTATAACGAATACTTTTTCGAGAGCCAATATAAGGCATCCCTTTTTTTCTCCATCTATAGGCTGTCATTCTTTGAATCTTAAGCCATTTACAGAGCTCTTCTTCAGTTATCCATTCTGCCATATTTCACCTCCTAACATATCATTAATTATATTATACGTAACATTAGGTAACAAATTAAGATATTTTAAATTGAAAAATATAAAATTGAAAGGATTTACATACAATTTGTAGAAAAGTATTATTGACAAGACTAATAAATTTTTCAACATTGTACTTAGTCAAAAACAAAGTTAAGTATTGATACTTGCCATAAGAGGAGATTAAATGGATACAAAGTTAACTAAGCAAGAGTATGTGGAATTAAAACTTAATATCAAAAATTGGATTTTATCAATTGACCATGAAGAAAAGATACCCGAAAACATTACAGCTTTAAATTTTGGTTTATATGAACCATATGGAATAGAGCTAATTGGAGCAAAAGAATATGACCCAGACGATGACGATTGGGCATGTGAAGAAGACTTTGTTCCAAGCCAAAGAGATTGTCCCAATATAGAAATTAGTGAAGATATTTACTGGGAAGACTTTTTAAATACTATTGTCAAAATTTTAAAGGAATTTACTGTTGAGTTAAAAGATTTAAACATTTTGAAAGTTAAACATATTACATGTGGATTCTGTGATGGAGACCTAGTTGTAATAAAATAATTTCTTAAAACATATTGTGGCTACTTATATATAGGTGCAGTGCTTTATAACTTATTTGTTAATCAACTTATTTATATTGGGGGGTTTTATGAACAAAAATATCATTAAAAGAGTTAACACTATACTAAGTATTCTTTTTTTCCCATTAATTATTGCTGTTATTTTATTGAAAAAATTTGTTACATTTGACGTTAGATTTATAGTATTCTTTTTTATATTATTCATTTGTACCATTGGATTTTTAGATGTTTTAGCCCTTGATATTGATTTTAGAAAGAAAAGAATATTAACTATTTATGAATCTATATTCTCTATTTTTATAATGTTTTCTTTTTTAGGCTTATCATTATTTGATATTGGTAATATTTTTTTAATTGTTCTCTTTCCTATATTATTGTTCATCTCTTCAGGAATAATTGGATTAATAACTAATACGATTCTCCTTGGAAGAGGTGGGCCATATGTTTATGAAACCACCTCCTTTTGGGGTAAATTAGCTAATTATGCTTCGATTGTTATAGGTTTAGGGCTTGGTATAGGCTTTGTAATTTTATATTACTCAGTTAATTAGTTCAATAAATCAATAGAAATTATTATGTTTGTGCTAATAATTCCTAATCAACAACTCATAATCATTATATGAAAGCAGAAATTTCTGCTTTAAAAAATAAAGAGTAAGCCTGAGCTTACCCTTTCCTTTATATCCTTGCTGAAACTAATTTCTCTTTTGTATTTTTCCTGGCTGCATCATTATAAAAAGATGCAGCCAGTATATTGTCAAAACTGAATATCCTGCATTCCTTTCTCAAATAGCAGTATGCCTTGACCTTGTCTTCCGTGATGCTTAAAACTTTGATGTTCCGTCTTGTTATCTCATTTCCTTTCTGGTACATGATAGTTACTATCCAGTCTCTATCCATGGAGGCTTTCAATATATGTTTTACCATTACATCACCCCGATATAATTCTTCTATAATAATTTTATATCGAACATATGTTCGTGTCAAGGGTAAAAAATATATCCCGGGAGGAAATCTCCCAGGTTTAGACAAATAACAACTTTTTAAAACCAGTACTTATTATTCTTTGCTTACTGCCTTTTTAGTTCCAAAGAAAAATCCCACAATAACAACCGCCATTGTGGATACTTCTTTAGCATCTATTTTACCAAGATAAGCAAGTCCAATTGTAGCTCCTACTACTCCGAAAGTTACTATCGTTTTTACATCAATAAGTTTTGCAAATTTTTCCTTCATGTATATCTCCCCCATATCCTAAATATTTAAGCTTACAAGTTCCCTTGTAGAGCTATCTTGCCAATATGATTTATAATCCCTGACATCCACATGTGTAAAACTATTTCCATTATGAGTATATACACCAATACCATTGAAGCCCAACTTATTAGCAATTTTTGCAACCTGTAAAGGGCTTACTCCAGGTACTTTTATATCTGCAGCCTTTCCGTAAAGATGTTGGCTCTTTGGAGCTCCACCGACCAACTTATTATATTTTTCATTCCTATACGCACTTATAACAATAACTGGCTTACCTAATTCATCCCTTAACACCTGGAGCTTTTGTAATAGATCATCTTCTAGCAGGACCTCGTTTGATCCATCCTTGCAAATAAACTCTGACAATTTGAAATTCTTAGTTAATTGAATATCTTTTAATACCTTATACATAGTTATTTCTCCTCCCTTAATTCATCTATCCTATGGTGAGCAGATCTTACTGACTGCTCGGCCATAATCAACCGTTCCTGAACACTGTTGTGCTTATCCATTTTCTTTTCTAAATACTGCAGCTTAGTTCTAACTGTTCCGTACATTGCACCAAAAGTGAGTGCATAAATAATAATTTGTATCCAAAATTCCGTTGTAAACTGCATCTTAAATCCCTCCTAAAGGAAAAGGAGTAAGCGCATAGCTTACTCCCATTATTTTTATGCTTTCTTGCCTTACTTCACCAATACTTGGATTATATTATCTGAGACTCTTTTCATAACCCTGTATCCAGAATTCGAAGCCGTAGCAATGCCAGAATCGTCAGGCTTGCAAAAGCTGTCCACTTCACAAGTACCATCATCTCTAACTAACAACTTACCCACCATACCTATTGCAGACCATTCTTTCCTTTGACTTCTTTGTATATATTCTTGTTCAGAATTCCAATCAGGATTATATATAGGATGTTTTTCTACTCTTTCAGGTAGCTTCTCTATTTGTTCATCATATGCTTCTTTGATAACAGTTCCATCTTCTTCACATTCTGCATCGTGGTGTATTACCTCATACTCAGCAGGAATTGTCACATCATGATATTGAATTCTACCCCATTCATCAGTTAGATATTTTCCCTGCCAATGTTCATCTTGGGCATCTCCTATTACTGAAGGAGTGGCAGAAACGATGCCTAAAATATAAGTATCTTGTGAATTTGCTTTTCTTATCTTTTCGCCATCGAGTGTTACAAAATAACCAACTCTGTCCTCGTTATCTGGGTTTGCATCTTGCCATTCAAAATATTCTGCATAGTCGGCACCTGTTGAAGCATAAGCACCATCAGCATAGGTTTGTCCATTGAATAACACTTTAAAAGCTAATCCTCTAGAACTTGTGCCAGTCCCATTACCTATCATAAATGCTTCTGCCGTTGCAGAATATCCCGTATCAGAAGCTGATGAAATAGTACCGTACTGTCCTATAATAGTTTGAGCGTATCTTGCTTGGTTGTATTTTCCACCTGCATGGGAAGAATCACCACTAGCTGTTGTAGCAATACCTTCAGCATGAGAACACCAGCCACTAGCTGTTGTACCATCACCTTCTGTATGAGAAGCATAACCACTTGCTACTGTATTACTACCTTCTGCGTGAGAACTAGTATTACTAGATTCTGTATTACTACCTTCTGCATGAGAATAAGTACCACTAGATTTTGTACTACTGCATTCAGCATGAGAAAAATTACCACTTGCTACTGTATTATGCCCTTCAGCATGAGAAAAATTACCACTTGATACTGAATTATACCCTTCAGCATGAGAAGAATTACCGCTTGCTACTGTATTATTACCTTCAGCATGGGTAGGGGCTTGATATGTTTCACTTTTAATTGCATAGTACCAACTAGAGTCTATCGTATCAGTTGTATCTAAAGTAACTACTAAGCCTGATATATTCGTTATTCTAATATTTTCTAAGACTATATCATTTATTCGTTTAATTTGTAAATAAACATCTACCGATAGTCCTGAGACGGTATTAAGGGTAATTGTTTTAGCATTATTGTCATAGTTAGTGATTGTATAAGTAGAACCATGACAAGCTAAATTATAGCTACCTTCTACATGAGCGGCTTTAGTAACTGCTACAGTATCAAATCCTTCTGAATGAGAATATTCGCCACTAGCTGTTGTACTATTACCTTCTGCATGAGAAGCATAACCACTTGCGTTAGTGCTTACACCTTCTGCACTAGAATACTGGCCTTCTTGAGATACACCGCTAACTTGCTTATGTACTGCATTAGCAACATGCGTTGTTACAGATTGTAAAAGTTCATTTATGGCAGTTACAAGATTAACCTGCTCTGTAGTAGATAGTGTTCCACTAGCCTCTTTTCCGTCTACTTTATCTGCATCATCCACCTTACCACTTACCGCAAAAGTAAGTGTATTATTAGTATCATCATGGGTGACACTTATATTTGTTCCTGCCTGTGCAAAAGCAGCTATAACATCCCGTATTTCCTCATCTGTTCTCTGAGTATTGGTATCTACTGATGATATTGTAATCTTGCCGTTTGCATCATCATAGCTGACATTTATGTTTGCTCCTGCTTGCACCAATGCCCCTACTATATCCTGCACATTTTCTGTGTTCAAATGTATTGTAGTATTGTCCGTGTGGCTATTTAGATTTGCTTGTACTGTATTTGCTTTCGCTTGTGCTCCAGCCGGTGTTTCCTTCGCATTCCATGCATCACGCTCGGCTGATGTGATATGTATTGTTCCATTTCCAGTGTGGTTATTCAAGTTTGATTGCACCGCATTAGCTTTCGCTTGCGCCCCGTCAGGTGTTTCTTTTGCGTTCCAGGTATCACGCTCGCCTGATGTGATATGTATATTTTCATCTGTTGAATGCGCTTCTAAATCCTGTCCGGTTGCATATATCTCGGAGCCTAATGTTGCAGAAACATTTTGAGTATTTCCTATTATAGCAATTATATTGATATATTTTTCAAGTAAATCTTCTCCACCTCCTGCAGGAATATATTCTGCATTTACGCCTGCGTTTGCATAACAATACAATATTTCGCCCTGGTTAGGGTCTTGAGCGAAAATTCCTAGCTCCCTCCAGTAGAATCCTGATACAAGGTCCGAATTGGTTAAATAACTTCTAATTTTGGCTTGTCCTTGTGTAAATAATTCAACCCCTAAAATATCAAGTGTTTTCTTTGTACTTATAAGATTATTAAGTTCAACTATACTTTGTCCCCCAAGGCTGCCGTCACCAAGCTTTACTTTTGTAAAAATCAACTGTGTACCTGTTTGTACTTTTGCTTGCAGCGCCATGCCCTTATTTGTAAGTATTAATCCACCAAATACACTCATTATACCACCTGCCTTATTTCTAAAAATTCACCGGTATGAACAATACCGGCAAAGTATAAGTTTAATTCATCTGTTAGTGTAATTTCAATTCCATCCAGACGTGATCTTTTATTTTGTACCGATTCAACAGCTCTATTAAACATTCCTACATCTGCCGCACTTGCAGAACCATTGTTAGTTAAAACCTTAAAATGAAATGGCTCTCCGCCATACTCCCACCACTCTTGTACCATGCCATCACCAAAAATTGTATTTATTAATTCCTCAACTGCAAACGGTGTGCCTTTTGAAAAATGATATATCAAAGCATTTTTAGCAAGTTCTCTGCGCTTTTCTATTGGCAAGTTGAAGTCATAGAAGTCAACATGGGATTCAATCGCTATGTGGTCTACTATTTCTGAACCGGCGTTTTCTATATCAGCTACAGTATAAACATTTTTTACAGCAGTTACGGTCTGTACAAATTCTATATCTATTGCTTTACTTGCTGCTATAATGTCAGGATCACTCCTTAAGTTAACAGGAAGAATATCTAATAATTTACTATCTACTAAATCAATCATTCTCAATTCCTCCATAAATAACACTTATATTATTATTTTTAGCTACTTCTGTATCATCTAATTGCGTAAAGATAGGAGATGTTATAACAGCTCTCTTTGCACCAGCTGCCCTTATCCTGCTGTTTAGTTCATCAGGGTCAATATCTCTTCCTATTTTAGTTTTTTGCCACAGTTTATAGTCATTTATGGCATTATTCACTTTTTCCTGTATTATAGATGCAATATTTTCGTTTGTTTTTCCTACATAATAAGTTAAACCAATATCATATTGAACCTGTGATGGAGTATCAACTTGCACATAATCAGTCAAAGGCCTACGTTCTTTAGCACTTAAATAATTCTGCACCCCTTGTATGGTAGTTTCATTTGGAAGTTCTCCATTTTCTAAAATAAATCTTATATCAACAACACCGGGAGAAGGAGAATTAATTTTAATATCTAAAATAGTGGACAGATATTCTCTGGCAAAAAATTCATATGCACCTTCAGGTCCTGCTGTAGAAAAACTTTCCGGTGCTAAATAAATCTTTTTACGCAAATTATCATTATTTTCAACATCTGTACCCCCTTGAGTACTATCCGTATTTGCGACTGATTTAATATAAGGAAGCGGATCTATAAGCACATTTATTTGCCCTGTGAGATACCCATTACCTATAATACCTTTTATTGTACACTTTGAAGGAACATCTATATATGTGTCACCTGCATGTATTTCAGCGTATTCTGTTGTTGCAAAAAATATATCATTTCCCGGGCTTGTACGATTCCCTAGAGGAATCGGTGTGCTTGTTGTCTGGGGAGCAGATAAAGTGTATCGAATAGTAGTTACAGCAGCTTTTGCTTCTTGCCTTTTGCCTTTTTCCCCGTACCTTGCACCAAAATTGTCCAGATAACCGCCTGTAGCATATTTTAAAAGATTCTGCTTTGCTGAGAAGTCTATTAGCTGATAAAGTTGATATTCTCTTAGCGCCTGGGAATATATAAGTATTCTCCTGGGGTCCCCTTGCGCTAAAGTTATTTTTTCACCCGTAGCTTCAAAATGAGCCTGTTCATATCCTGAAATCATATCGGTTAATAATGTCTCAATATCTTTTGAAACAAAGTTTATATCAGGTAAATTGTTTAAAGCTTCAATTGACAATACCAACCACCACCTTTGGAATTATTTTTCCGTTTAATTCGTCATATGTGTATGTTACTTCTTTAACCTCCACCCTTGGTTCATACTCCCTAACCTTTTCGGTATACTCAACAATCAATAAAGTTTTCGCAACGTTAATCGGATTATCCAAAATGCTCCAGTCAATTCCAAAATCTCTATCGAGAGCAACAGTACCGGCTGGAGTTGAAAATAAAACCTTTAAATTTTGCATTATTTCATTTGAACCTAATGCCGAAAAATCAATTATTATATTTGTATTTGATACATCAATCATTAAATCACATCCTTGAGATGTACTCTTCCAAAGTTACATCAATCTTTCCTGAAAAAAGCTTTCCATCATTAAATACTGCGTCCCAAGCCTCGCTGACATTTATTACAGCCCATTTATCTACACCTATTGCGCTGTTACCTATAACTAATGTGTTTGCTGTTCCGCTTCTTGCTAAAACAATCCACCGATCCATTTCCTCTCTTGGCTTTACGCCAAAGTTTCCATTTAGATTTACCGTGAATGTGACTGTATCAAGACCCGGGCCTAAGAATTCAGAAAGAGGTTTATTATTTATTATTTCATGTTTCGCAAAACGCCCTTGCGCATTTCTAGTAAATCCTGAAAAGTTTAATATTTTTTTATCTGATGTCTCAAAAATAACATCACCAAATGCTCCTATCATAATTCAACCACCTTTATGGAATATTTGAGCCTGTAACAGTTCCACTTGCTGCTATGCTTCCAGTACAACCAATATTACCATCTACACTCAAATCCCCCTCAATGCTTACATTCTGAGCTGAAAGAGTCAAAGTGTGAGTATCTTTATCATACTTTAAAAATGCTTCTCCAAAGAAATCCTTATAATAGATATTGCTGCCTGTAACTGAAGGTTTGTTCTTTTCAGAATAATACGGACCAATACAGAATCCTTTTTGAATTCCATTTCCTAAGAATAAACAAAGGACTGAATCATTTATTTTCGGCATATTATATTCAAGGCTCAGCATTGGAAGAAAAGGAGTAACTATTTCGTCTTTATCCCTAAAAACTATCTTTACTCTTCCTTTTGAATAATCAATGTCCGAGACTTCTCCAACTCTAACAAGATTTTTAAGTATTTTCATCAGTAAATTCATTAGTAACCCTCCAATACTTTTCTGATTTCAATAGAGGTCTTAAAGTCAGGTATAGAATGATTTGCCTTGTCAATATAGTACTTACCATCAAAACGTCCAAAACCTACTATGTCCACGCAACTACTTGCAATCAGATTAACATTGCCTATTATAGTAAGTGATAAAGTAGTTTGTTTTTTATTAAGTTCTCTTAAGGTGCTTTTTGCGAGTCTCTCAGCCTCAGCATAGCTATAAACAACTTCATTCAACTTAAAAATTTTCTTCGGCCCTGCAATATTAGGCAGTTCGTATAAATAAGAAAATGTTTCTTTGGTTAATGGATCGGTGTATTCAATTTTGCATCCTGTATATCCTGAGTCGGTAAGTGTTTTTTTAGCAGTCCAGTTAGGTTCACAATCATTTTCATCAATGGTTGCAATAGAAATCTTTTGCTCATACTCCATTTCACTGAACATTACCAGCTTATTGCTGTAAATCTTAACTGCAAGGCTGTTTTTTTTGCATAAATCAAGTAAAAATGCACTATCTGAGGTTTCACTTTGTTCAACATAATCTATTGTTTGATTTATGCTTGAATCATAAAATAACTCTATTCCTGCATTTTCAGCAATAGTAGCTGCAATATTTTCAATTGTAGCATTTTCCCAGGTTCGGCTTTTAGGAGTATCTTTAAAATCCTTATTGGCGGGAAATGATATTGCATTGATAATTGCTATTATCGGTCTGCCGGAATAACTAGGCTCATCAACAATGAATGTACCACAATCTAAAACTTGGCTATCCCCATATTTTTTCCAGTTGGTAGTCAATATTTTAGCCTTAACTGTATCTCCTTCTAATGGAGCCCAAGTTGATAACCATTTCTTATTTTTGTCATTCAAGGTAATAGAGATATCATCAGCAACTCCTGAAGCGTTATCCGTATAGGTAAATCCTTCAAGGTCATCTGCAATTTCTTTTGAAATATTAACGCCTTCATAATCAATATCAATACTTGCTCTTCTTGTCAACATATTAACGCCTCCATGGTGGTAATGAACTTGAATCCGTATTGCTTGCATTATCAATACCCGGAATAATTAAAACAACTCCAGCAGAAAAAATAAGAGTTGATAGATAACTTTTATTTGCTTCCATCAACTCTTTTATGTATTTTTCACTGCCTAATTGAGACTTTGCAATACTATCCCACATATCACCTTGTTTTGTTGTATAAGTAGTCATATCATCACCCAAATTCTAACCTTCTTTTATTATTCCCGTATCTTTCCATAAACCTTTTAAACTCTTCAAAACCATTTTTAGAAACCTCTTCAATATCTTTTTTATTGGCGTTCCCTTCTATAACATATTGTGGTGAGTACTCTATATGGGCCGGTGAACTTTCCGTATGGCTTTTATTAAAATATTCTAAAAAGCTTTCAACCCTGCTTTTCACACTGTTTGTATTGTTATTTTCCAAATGTTTTTCCCAATTACTGCTGTTTGTAATACTGGTAAATCCATTCCCTCTGTTTTCCTGTACTGGCAAAACATTTTTAACAACTGTAACTATATTCTGCAAAGCTGTCTTCAACCTGACTATCTCCGGTTTTACAAGAGTTTTTTCAAGACTGTTTGTAATATTATTACTTGTATAACTTTTATAAAGCTTATCTCTTTGTTTCAGAGTTTGGCTGTTTAGATAACTTTTTGAATGTGTATAGTGCGTATTTGCATTAGTTCCCTTATTTTTTTCAACAAAAGGAATATAAATAATCTTATTTTTGCTTCTATATGAATTGTTGAATTTCCGGGTTGTTTGCACACCACCAGTTATGCTTTCATTGTTATAGGAAAAGGACTTTTGAATATTATTTGTATTTTGTCCCGGTAGATTAATTATTTCCCTTCCTTTCTCCCCAACTATTGCAGCACCGCCGGAAAAGTTGTTAACTCCTTTTGCAAACATCGGAATCCTTGAAACTATTGATTCAAAAACACTATTTGAATTGTTGTTAAAACTTTTTTCCCTGTCACTTTTAATCAATTCAAGTAATCTGCTTTTAGATTCCTTGAATATCTTTGAAAATATAACATTGTTATTTACATGTTCCTTCATAAAATGTGTGGAAAATATCCTGGTCGATTTATATTGTTTCAGTATACTTTCAGTCTTTCTATTCGGTATAACCTGACTTCCCCGGGGTAGATTGACAAGCTCGGGGCCTTTCTCTCCAACTATTGCAGCACCACCCGAAAAGTTATTCACACCTTTTGCAAACATCGGAATTTCAGGAATATTCAGGTCAAACCCTTTACCTCCAAGTACCGGCACCCATTCAGGTATCTTTAAACCTATTTTATTTATGCCTTTAATTACTGTATTTATCAAGGAAATAACACTATTTACAGGTGTTTTAAATACTCCACCAAGATAATCCGCTATATTTGAAAAAATAGATTTTATTCCATCCTTTAAGGCTACAGCACCTTCTTTTATTTTATCCCAGTGCTTGACTATAAGAAATGTAGCTCCGCCAAAAGGAAATAAAATTATGGCCAGAATATCCGCGCCCCACTTTTTCAGGAATTCCGCTGTGGCATTAAATGCAGTAACAACTCCACCCCTGATTTTATCCCATATTTTTAATAAGAAAACACTTACTTTATCCCAGTTCTTATACAAGGCCACTCCTGCTGCAATTAAAGCACCTATTACAATAATCGCAATTCCTATTGGAGAAGTTATAAAAGCTATGACCGCGCCAAAGGCTGTACCAACAGCAGTTGCCGCTGTAGTAGCTGCAGTCCATGCAGTTGTTGCAGCAGTCATTAACCACATGCCTGCCGTTTTTAACCCCATTAACACTGCATCTTTGGCATACATGGCTTGCAATGCTATTGTCTGGGC
>CAYYEC010000041.1:0-13679 GCA_964470745.1 uncultured Eubacteriales bacterium
CCGTATAATACTTGCTCATGCCCCATTCAGGGAATTTCTCATCCAGCACATGTCCTACAACCGTCACCTTATAACCTAGGGGCTCAAATAGTCGGTAAATAATCCCTTCTCCTCCTCTACAGGGTACCATCATTATTTTAGCCTGTAGCGGCAATGCCATCGATGCCAGTTCAGGTTTGTCTTTAGATTTACCTGACATTGCAGTTCCAAACACTCTTGACATCGCTACACTCAAGAACGAAGATGCAACATAAGGCCTATCATTTACATAGTCAAACAAGCCACCTTTCCTTAGAGAACCTTTTTTACCTCGAGCAAGATCAATAGGATCTATATCCAGCATCAACGCAGCTGTACATCTTTCCTTTGTAGCTTCCGGGTAAAATATATGGGCTTTTCCGTAGTTTAGCTCAAATGTTTGCGGCCTTGATGGATTCTTATATAATAAATACCCTAAATCTGTTGCAGGTGACTGGGTATAAGTTATTGTAAATATCATATTTTCACCTCTTAACTTTCATTTTATAATAGAACTATATATTTTCATCTGACAAAAAATTTGAAATAAAATTACTATAATCATCTTTCATTGGTAAATTATAATCTACCTTTATCCTTCTTCTGTTGGCAACCACTTCTCTGTTGGTTTTAGGATTGACGCAATGCTTTTCATAAGCCTCCCAGTATAATCCAACGCCTCGTTTCTGCCAATTTGGAATACTATTAAAATTTATTCCATTCTCAAATAGAAGCTCATTCTTTTTGCTAACAGACATTCCACTTAAAAAATTAGTTGCTACTTGAACAGATTGCCCTTTCTTCCTTAACATCCAATAACAGTGAGCATTTAAAGCATTCCTGTGTGCATCTTCATTTCTCCACCTGAAATAGTCAATAACAGACTTACTATTAGGAATCTCTGATATTCTACAATCAAAACAAGCCACATCCTCAAGTAAAACAGAGAATTTCGCACTTGCTTCACCAGCCAATATTGAATTAAATTTACGAACCTTCCTTCCAAATGCACCTTCATCTATGTGAAATAACAGAGATATCTCATCACTCTGTGTATACCCATAAATTACCCTAAAACCGCAATTCATAAGGTGTTCTGTTGTTTCCACCATATAATCTCGAAAACGAATGTCATAAGGACTTTCAAATTGATGAATTTCCTTTGTTAGCCTGGTGAAATTCCTTCCGTCTATACGCGCGACCATATAAACTTCAGGAACAACACAGTAGTCATGAGTTGTTTCATATACTCTCATCTTTCCATCAAGATCATCAAATTTCATTTTTCCACTCCTCTACAACAAACTTGTTTTCTTCATTGATGCAGACATAATATAGTTCATCGAAGCCCTCATCTAAGCTAGGCATCTGCAATTTGGCATGAGCACTTTTAATTCCTGCTAATGGAACACGCTCCTTACCTTCTCTTCTTTCATTTTTCTTCATAGCCTCCGCTATGTTTGACTGAAAGTAGTAACCTATAACCTTAAACTTAGCATTTAGGGCAATATCAATATATTTCTTTCTGTCCATAACTGACGGATTTGTATTATCAACAACAAAAGGCTGTTTTGCTTTTATACAAGCATCAAGAAATATATCTTCCCTATTCCTTGTTCTTAACATATCCAGATTTATTCTTATGTGTGTTTTATAAAATTTGTCCTTATAATAGGTACTTTTACCTGTTGCCTGTATCCCAATAAAAATAACAGCTTCCATAATAACTCCTTAATTCTAAATTTTAACTCCACTAAAAAATAAAAAGTGGCTAAATCTTTTTATTAGACTTAACCACTCTATCACTTATATGTATACACGTATTTTTCAATATAATGAAGACCTTATTTGCTTTTACGTTTTAACATTAGAGGATTAAGCCAATGTATATTCATATTAATACTCGGTTCATATTTAAATTCATGCGCTATATAATTTTTTCTTAGTTCTAAACAGTTAGTTTTATACATTAGTCATCCTCCTTTCATTTATACTCATATGTTATTCAATATTGCATTAATTTTATTATACTTTACTCTTGCCTGTCAACTACTTTCCAGTAGTGTAATAATATTGTAAACATATATAACCTCCAAAACGTTAAGTCAACATATTAAGTCTGTTGGTAGTGTGTTGCTGCAGTATTACATTCTTCACAAATAAAGGAATAGTTAATATCATTCACCATATTCCTATACTGTATTTGTAAATTGTTCACTATAATCACTCTTCAATCCTAGAAAAAGAGAGCATACGATATGCTCTCTTTTATGTCTACCGATTGTGCATTTAATGCAAATTAATTGAATCTAATGCAGAATTTCTATTTATTTTTGTTTTCAAATTACTGTGTATTCCCTGATATGTAAGTCTTTTGCTTAAATGCCATATGTTGCCAAATTACCCACACTTACTATATCCACAATTTCTGCACACCATGCATCCACCTTCGTGTTCCACAGGCTTGCCACATTCCGGGCAGCCATCAGCATATTTTGAGTCTTCAAATGTCTTTGCATTACTGCATGATTCAGCCATTGTACAAGTACTGCACTCTGATGAGCATTTTGCAGTTGGGCCTGCTATAGGTCTTTCATTTACAACATCTGAAACAGCTTGTGAAATATCATGGTCTCCGTTTTGGTGTTTCATTACTTTTTCAATAAGTCTACCTATAGCATCAGGGCATGACAATACTTTTAGTCCCTTTTGTCTGATAGTAGAAGGACATCTAATTCCTTTTAGCTGTTCAACTATAGATTTTGCATCTAGTCCTGACCTTAAAGCTATAGAAACAAGTCTACTTGTAGCTTCTGATTGGGATGGACATCCACCGGCACGACCAGTATTTGAGAAAACTTCGCAAATACCATTTTCATCATAATTAACAGTAACATATAGATTTCCGCAACCAATTTTAACCTTCTCAGTAAATCCTGTTGTTATTTCTGGTCTTGGCCTTGGTGCAATTGATTTTTCAATTATTATTTTTTCCGGCTCAACTTTACCCTCTTCCTTGCCTTTTACTTTGCCTATATTGAGTACCTGTAAATCACGGCTGCCATCTCTATATAAAGTAACACCTTTGCAGTAGGTCTTATACGCCATCAAAAATACATCTCTTACATCATCTTTAGTAGCTTCATTTCTTAAATTTACAGTTTTGGATACTGCATTATCTGTATATTTCTGGAAAGCAGCTTGCATCTTCACATGCCAATCTGGATTAATATCATGTGAAGTTACAAATACCTTTTGAATAGATTTTTGTATTTCATCAAAACCATGTAATGTGCCTTTTTGAGCAATTCTTTTCATTAAATCTTCTGAATAGAATCCGTCAATTATCGCAAGCTCTTTAAATAAAGGATTAACTTCTACTAATTCATCATTGTCCATCACATTTCTAATATATGAAATTGCGAATAATGGCTCAATACCACTCGACACTCCCGCAATAATACTTAATGTACCAGTTGGAGCAATAGTTGTAGTTGTTGCATTACGAATTCGCACTCCCAAGTCCTTGTAAATGCTCTTATCAAAATAAGGGAATACCCCTCTTTGCTCTGCTAATTTAATTGATTTTTTCTTTGCTTCTTCTTGTACAAAATGCATAACTTCTTCGGCTAATTTTATTGCTTTATTAGAGTTATATGGTATGCTTAGTTTACAAAGCATATCTGCCCACCCCATAACTCCGAGACCAATTTTTCTTGTACCTCTTGTCATTTCATCAATTTGGAGAAGGGGATATTTATTAACGTCAATTACATTATCTAAAAAATGAACTGCTTTATGTACAGTTTCACCTAACTTTTCAAAATCAACTTCAGGTTTTCCATTTGTTGTCTTTATCATTATACTTAAATTTACAGAACCTAAATTGCACGCTTCATATGGCAATAGAGGCTGTTCCCCACAAGGATTTGTGCTTTCAATCTCACCTAGCTCGGGTGTTACATTATCTTTATTAAGTCTATCTAAAAATATTATTCCAGGTTCACCATTATTCCATGACATATCTATAATGAGGTCGAAAACTTCTTTTGCATTTTTCTTTCCAATAACTTCTTTATTTTTGGGATCAATTAAATCATAGTCTCTGTTTTCCTCAACAGCATTCATAAATTCTTCAGTTATTCCAACACTTATATTAAAATTCGTAATATCAGCATTATCTTTTTTACAAGTAATAAACTCTATTATATCAGGGTGGTCAACTCTCAAGATCCCCATATTGGCTCCTCTTCTGGTACCGCCTTGTTTCACGGCTTCTGTAGCGCTGTTGAAAACCTTCATAAAGCTAATCGGGCCACTTGCAACCCCACCAGTAGAGTTTACTGATGAACCCTTTGGTCTTAATCTTGAAAAGCTAAATCCTGTTCCACCGCCACTTTTATGTATAAGAGCAGCGTTTTTTATAGATTCAAATATTCCTTCCATAGTATCTTCAATAGGAAGTACAAAGCACGCACTTAGCTGCCCCAAAGGTCTGCCTGCATTCATAAGAGTTGGAGAGTTAGGTAAAAATTCAAGATTCGACATCATATTATAAAATTCTTGTTCCGTCTTCTTTATTTCCTCTTTAGAAGTAACATATTCTTTATCAGCAGCAGCTACTGATTTTGCCACTCTCATAAATAATCCATTTGCATCTTCTAATAGATTACCACTTTCATCCTTTACAAAATACCTTCTTTCCAATACTTTTATGGCATTTTCAGACAAACTCATAGTATAAACCTCCTAATAAAATCACTATATTTTGTATGTGTATTATTTCCTAGCACAGTATATTGTATTCGTTTCTCTTTATCAAGTCAATATAATCTGGGTAATTTTTTTTTAGTACTTTCGTACTATTGACAAAACAAATCTAGTAGTAAACCCTACTAAATTTGAAATATTGCTTAAAAAATTTTTCTCTAGACATAATACAAAATCCAACATATTATTACAAAACTTAAAGAAAACTAATTTGATCTCCTCGGCATAAAATTGCGATTTATACTTTGTATTTATATTATTGTTTCAATTGAAGCCAAATACAATTCATGCTATAATACTAAAAAGAATTTACTTTTAGGAGATTTTTATGAACAGATATAAATATGATACACATGTTCACACATCAGAAACCAGTATTTGTGGTAAAATAGCTGCAAAAGAAGTGGTTCAACTATATAAAGAAGCGGATTACCAGGGCATTGTTATCACAGAACACTATTTTGAGGGTTTTTTTGATTCTTTAGAGGATATTAACTGGGAAGAAAAAATAGATAATTATTTGCTCGGATATAAGGCTGCTTTTTCCGAGGGTCAAAAAACAGGATTAAAAGTACTTTTAGGAATTGAAATAACCTTTAAAGACAATCCAAACGATTTTCTTGTTTATGGTATTGATGAAGCTTTCTTAAAAGAAAATAAGGAGCTTTACATGCTTAATTTGGAAACCTTTAAATCTATTATCAAAAACAAAAATATTTTAATAATTCAAGCGCATCCTTTTAGACATTATACAACGCCTGTTAATCCTGAATTATTGGATGGAGTTGAAGTATATAATGGAAATCCAAGACATGATTCCCAGAATCATTTAGCGTATAAATTTGCAGAAGATAACAATCTTAAAAAGCTATCTGGTTCAGACTTTCACCAAATCGTTGATCTTGCAAAAGGTGGAATTATACTTGATAAAGTAATTGAAGATTCCTTTGAATTAGTAAATATCATTAAATCCAATAATATTATAGAGCTAATGACTAAAAAATAAAGGTAAAGTGGATGCATATTATAAATTATATACATCCACTTTGCTTTTATATATTTCTATTAGTTTTCTTAGTTTGTAAAATAATATACTCTATAAATTTCATCTTTCGTAAATATCTATCGCTAATTACATGTCGAAAAAGAGTAGATAAATATTTTACTGCGCCTTAAATGCTTCTTCTGAATAAGTATTCTGTGAATCCCACAATATCCATTCTTCGTATCCTGCATCGTATACAGCCTGTATTTGATCTCTTACCTCTTTAGCACCATATTTCATATAATAGCCACTTCCCAGCCAGGATGCGGTAAAATCCTGTAAATATGGCCTTATTGTAGCATTATATCCTTCAAGCTGAGAAATCCTATCTTTAGTTTTTACCAAGCTATTATAGACTACATTATATGGATCCAAGTCTGGCTTTAAAAAGCTTACACCATTTATCGTTTGTCCCACTGCATAATGAGATGGATAAACCATAGGTGAAATAAAATCTACATCTTTTCCAACAAGTTCAAGATATTGTCCTATTTGCTCAGTGTCAGCAGGACTTTCTAAAATAATACCAAATACATCTGCTGATAAAGTAACACCTGGCAATTCTTTTTTTGCATAAGCCAAAAATTCATTTATTGTTTCATATTTTTCAGCCTCATAATTTCCAAAATTCATTTGACTTTTTTTGCCATTGGGGAATCTAACATAGTCAAACTGTATTTCATCAAACCCCTTTTCAACCGCCTCTTTTGCTATATTTACAATATAAGGCCATGCATCTTTATTATAAGGATTTACCCATGATACAGGTCCACTACCTGTTTGTTCTTTCCAAATATTCCCATTCTGAGTTTTAACTGCAAATTCAGGCTTTTTACTTGAAAGCACAGGGTCTTTAAAGCATACTATTCTACCAATTACATGAATATTATTATCATGAAGAGATTTTATAACCTTATCTGCATCGTACTTTTTAACCCAAGCACCAATATCCTTTACTTCTTGAATATTAGTTTCATAACCAACCTTACCATCGTCATCCTTAATGTCTATTACATAGGAATTTATTTCAGTTGAATTTGCCAATTCAATAAAATGATTTAATTTCTCATCAATACCTGCTATCCATCCTGAAAGATAAAGAGCCTTTACTTTTGGAGGAACTGGAGTAGGCGTTGGCGTTGGTGTTGGAGTTGGTGTAGCTGTTGGCGCTGGTGTTGGGCTTGGCGTCGAAGTTGGCTCAGTTACTGAAACTTCATTTTTACCCTGTTCTTTTTCAACTGAAGTGTTAACTGCTTCATTGTTTCTACTTGTGTAGGCTAAGACTGCAGTAGTACATATAATTAGTATTATTGCAGCACCTATTAAGATGTTTCTTGCAAAGACTTTATTCATGATGACCCCCAAAATTATAGTATTCTTTTTTCTCAAAAAACAAATAATAGACATATATAGCTTTATTTAATTCTATACAATAGATTTCGCAATGATTCTAAATTTTAATTTAACTTACGCGAAATCTACACCTATAAAACTTATTAAACGCATAAATACCATTATTAATTTGATGTAGAATCATTTGCGCGTTTAATATATGTAATTCCAGTGCATTAATATGTCACTTATAGCCATTCGCTGTAATATATTATTTATATTAATTATAAATATTTTATCACAATTTGTCACGTGAAATATATGCCTAATTTTTATATTTATAATATAAATTACTATTTATATATGCTGAACTCTATAATTAAATTTTATTGTCCGTTATCTATAAGTGCACTTTCTGTATAAGTATTTGCTGAATCCCATAATATCCATTCTTCAAATCCTGCATCATATACTGCCTGAATCTGCTGCCTAACTTGCTTAGCTCCATATTGCTGATAATATCCTTTGGGTAGATATGAGGCTGTAAAATCCTGCAGATATGGTCTTACTACAGCTTTGGAGTCTTCCGTATTTGAAATTATATTTTTTGTTTTTAATAAAGTATTATACACTACGTCATATGGCTTTAAATCAGGAGCCGTAAATTTTATTCCATTTATGGATTGCCCTACACCATTCCCCATAGCACCTTTTGAAGCATTTGCATAATGAGAGGGATAAATCATCGGACAAATATAATCAATCTTACTAACAATCTGCTCCATTTTTTGTCCAATAGCTTCTGCGTCAACTTTACTTTCGCATACTATTCCAAATACGTCTGCAGATATAAAAGTATTATTTAAATTGTGGAGTTCGTTATATGTTTTCTCCAAAAATCCACTAATTATATCAGCTTTTGATGGTACATTCTCTCCATAATAAGCCTGAGATTTATTTGCAGCAGGAAATCTCACATAGTCAAATTGGATTTCATCAAATCCCTTTTGAATTGCATCCTTAGCAATGGAAATATTATAATTCCATACCTCCCTATTATACGGATTGGCCCAGGGAGTTTTTCCATTTTCTCGAAAAACTCCACCTTTTGGGTTTTTAATTGATAAATCTATTCTTTTCTCAGTTAATGCCGGGTCCTTAAAACATACTATTCTTCCAATGACATAAATATTATTTTTATGAAGTTCCTCTATTACTTTTTGCGGATTATAAAAATTCTCATATGCTCCAGCTTTCACCACTTCTTCATAATCAGTTTTATAATTGACTTTGCCACTCTCATCTTTTATATCTATTACAACTGCATTTAATTCTGTTTCTTTTATTAATTTTAATATATTATCAAAAGCTGTTTTCGTTCCAGCTGTACAACCAGATAAATAAATCGCTTTAGCTTTTATTGGCTGTTTAGCCGGCAGCTTATTTGCTATGTCTTTGTTTTCTTGCGCCTCACTTGAGGAATCTCTTTGTCCTGTGTCTTCTTCTGTACTTTTTTCCAATAAAAAATCATAATTATTCTCGCCGCCTTTTATATTTATATTTTTAGCTTGATACATCCAAAATGTGTAAACTATGCTTAATATCGTAAAAATAACAACTAATAAAAGTATAAATAATTTAAAATTTCGCTTTTTATTCATCTTTTTGCCTTTGGAGTAAAAATCAGTGACATTATATAACCAAAGAAAATTGCTGCTGTTATTCCTGCTGCAGTTGCTTTGATTCCTCCAGTAAATGCACCTAATATCCCATATTTATCTACATCTTTAAAAGCTCCCTTAGCCAAACTATGTCCGAAGCCAATCAAAGGCACTGTCGCACCTGCTCCACCAAAATCAACAATCTTTTGATAAATTCCAATTGACGATAATACCACCCCTGATGTTACAAAAAGCACTAGAATCCTAGCTGGGGTTAGTTTTGTTTTATCTATTAAAACTTGCCCAATCGCGCATATAATTCCACCGACAAGAAAAGCATTCAAATATGTCATCATATTCCTCCTTTTTTAGTTGAGAGCTGAGATATATTTTTTATCTAATTCTTCATTCTCAATTCTCAATTCTGCAAATTTCTACTTACTCTCACCGCATGAGCGATAGACGGTATCGATTCTCCCTGTTGCGTGCTGGTAGGGCTTAATAAAGCTCCTGTAGGTACAAAAAGTACATTGTTTAATTCGCCACTTACAATTCTAGGATATATATATCCGGCAAACACTGATGCAGAGCATCCACATCCACTTCCACCACAGTGAGCATCTTGATTTTTTATATCATAAATCATCATTCCACAATCAGAATAAATACTTTCGATATTGTATCCTTCGTCCCTTACCAATCCAGTACAAATTTTGTGACCAAACTTGCCCAAATCACCTGTGATTATCAAATCATAGCTTTCGGGTAAATATCCAGTATCCTTAAAATGTCTAATGATAGTATCAGCTGCTGCTGGTGCCATAGCTGCCCCCATATTACTTGCATCTTTTATACCCATATCCACAATTTTACCAGTTGTAACATGTGTTATATAAGGTCCTGTCCCTTGATTTGAAAGCAATACTCCACCTGCACCTGTAACTGTCCATTGGGCTGTGGGCGGTCTTTGTGAGCCTAATTCTAATGGATATCTAAATTGCTTTTCAGCTGAACAAAAGTGACTTGATGTCAAGCAAACAATATAATCCGCAAATTCACCATCTATAAGCATTGCCCCTAAACTCATAGATTCTCCCATGGTAGAGCAAGCTCCAAATACTCCAAAAAAAGGTGTTTCGGACTCCCTTAGACCAAAAGTTGCAGCTATGCATTGATCAAGTAAGTCTCCGGAAATTACATAATTTATATCCTGGGCAGATTTGCCACCTTTATTCAATATTTTTGCAAATGTTTCTCTTATAAGTTTGCTTTCAGCCTTTTCCCAGGTTTTTTCTCCCCACATTTCATCTTCAATAATAAAATCAAAAGCTCCTCCTAAAGGACCTTTTCCTTCTTTCGGACCCACAATTGAAGCAGTTGAAACTATTGTTGGAGGATATTTTAGCTTTACAGTAGCTAACCCGTCTCTTTTGCTCAATAAACTTCACTCCTTTTTATAGAAAAATTCGCAGCAGTAAAAAATCGCCTCCTGTCGCATTTTAAAAATTTAATAAATAGTAAATAATCCCGGCAACCACAGATGCAGAGATACCATAAACCAGTACCGGGCCTGCTACAACAAACATCCTTCCGCCTACACCCATTATGTAACCTTCACTTTTAAATTCCATGGCCGGTGATACAATAGAATTTGCGAAGCCCGTAATAGGCACTATTGAGCCTGCTCCAGCAAACCTTCCTAAATCATCATAAACATTTAAGCCGGTAAAGAAAGCACCTAGAAATATCATTATTAGAGCTGTCAAAGAAGCCGATTCATCTGTGCCAATTCCCTTTGACCTAAAAAAGTTTGTAACCACCTGCCCGATAACACAAATTAAACCTCCAATTATAAATGCTCTTATAATATTTCTTCCTATTTTTGACTTAGGTGATTCTTCTTCTACATATTTAACATATTCTTCTTTCGTAAACTGACTCTTCATATTTCCCTCCATACAAAAACACCTTTGGATGGTATTTTAGGTGTTTGATAATTATAAACCAGGAATAATAGTACTCCAATAAATATTATTGTAAGTATAAACAATACTAGAAAAACAAGTTTATATCTATTTTGTATACCAATCATATTAATGCTCCATTTCTTTTTATTGTAACTTTCTTATGTATTATTTGATTACATAAAAAAAATATTCAGCTTTAAAGCTGAATATTTTTTATGGAAATTTTTGATTTTCAAATTATTCAGGACTTGTAAAATATTAACTTACTCTATAAATTTCGCCTTTCGTAAGTATCTGTCGATAATTACACGGCGAAAAAGAGTAAATAAATATTTTACGGCGCCTTAATTATAATTTCTTTATTTTCGCAATCAACAGTTATACTGTTTCCACTTTTTATTTTTGCTCTTAAATACATATCTGCCAATTCATCTTCAATATATTTCTGTATTGTTCTTCTTAATGGTCTGGCGCCGTATTTAGCATCATAGCCCTTCTCTAAAATAAATTCTTTTGCACTTTCAGTCGCATTAATTGTAATTCCCTTGGATTTGGCTTCATCAATAACTTCTCTTAGCATTAAGTCAATTATCTGCTTAAGTTCTACCTTATTTAATTCTGTAAATACAATAACTTCATCAATACGATTTAAAAATTCAGGTCTAAAGGTTTGCTTGACTACATCAGTTACTTTACTTTCAAGTGCTTTATATCCTTCATTTGCAAATCCAATCCCATTTGATTTAAGACTTGTACCCGCATTTGATGTCATAATTATAACCGTATTTTCAAAATTCACTACTCTACCCTGACTATCAGTAAGTCGTCCATCTTCTAAAATTTGCAGCAGCATATTAAATACATCCGGGTGAGCCTTCTCTATTTCATCCATAAGTATAACAGAATATGGTTTTCTTCTAATCTTCTCTGTTAATTGTCCACCCTCGTCATACCCAACATAGCCCGGAGGCGAACCAATTAATTTTGAAACAGTGTGTTTTTCCATATATTCTGACATATCCAGTCTAATCATAGCTTCTTCACTTTCAAAAAGCTCACTGGCTAAAGCTCTTACAAGCTCAGTTTTCCCAACACCAGTTGGCCCAACAAATATAAATGATGAAGGCTTCTTCTTTTTTCTAAATCCAGACCTATTTCTTCTGATTGCTTTTGAAAGACTTACCACAGCCTCATGCTGTCCAATAACTCTATTATGAATTCTATCTTCAAGATTTAGAAGTTTTTCCGCTTCAACCTCAGTCAATCTCTGTACAGGTATCTTTGTCCAAGCTTCAATAACATATGCGATATCATCCATTGTAATTTCTACTTTTCCATACTGCTCTTCTATTTTTTTAATGTCTTCAGTTAATTTGCATTCATGGACTTTACAGTCAGCAGCCTTTTGGTAGTCTCCTTGTGATGCAGCTATATCTATCTCTTCCTTCACTTTGATTAATTCTTCTTTTAATGCTTCAAGTTCAACTAATCCTAAATTTTTAAGATTTGCTCTTGACCCAGCTTCATCAATCACGTCAATAGCTTTATCCGGTAAAAATCTATCGGTTATATATCTTTCCGATAGCTCAACAGCATATCTAATTACTTCATCACTAATAACTACCTTATGATAATTTTCATAATAATCTTTAATTCCCCTTAGTACTTCAATTGTTTCTTCAATTGTAGGTTCATCTACCATTACAGGTTGAAATCTTCGCTCTAAAGCAGTATCTTTCTCTATATGCTTTCTATACTCATTTAGGGTAGTAGCACCTATTACCTGGATCTCCCCTCTGGCTAATGCGGGTTTTAAAATATTAGCGGCATTCATTGCACCTTCTGCTTCCCCGGCACCCATAATATTATGGAGCTCATCAATAACTAAAATAATATTGCCAAAGGATTTTGCTTCTTCAATTATTCCCTTCATCCTACCTTCAAACTGTCCTCTAAATTGAGTACCCGCCACAACAGAAGTTAAATCCAATAAATATACCTCAGCATTAAATAGCTTTGCCGGAACCTGTTTTTCTACTATTCTAACTGCCAGCCCTTCGGCTATAGCAGTCTTACCTACGCCAGGTTCACCAATCAGCACCGGGTTGTTTTTTGTTCGTCTATTTAGTATTTGTATAACCCTGTCTATCTCTCTGTGTCTTCCAACAATTCTATCAATCCCATTTTCTTTTGCTTTAATTGTAAGGTTTGATCCATACATATCAAGATACTTCTTTTTCTTTACACTCTTCTTTTGTTGAGTCTTGATCTTTGCATTTTTTAATCCCTCATCATTCACATCTTCATTTTTGGGAACTTCCGCATCTTTCTCATTCTTTTTGCCGAAGCCTGAGAATGCACTATTCATTAAATTGAAAAGTGGATTCCCTGTATTTGCAGTATCTCCCTGAGACATTGAATCTATTTCATCCATATCCATATTTTCAAACATACTATTAACCTGATTATTTAAGTTTTCAAAGTCTTCTTCATTCATACCTGTCTGCTCAAGTAGCTGGTTTATAGGCTTTATACCTTGTTTCTTCGCACAGGATACACAAAGCCCCTGGGGAACCTGATTGCCATTCTCTATCTTTGTTATGAAAACAACTGCTATATTTTCTTTACATATTGAACATTTCATCATAATTATCATCTCCCACGCCTTTAGCGTAAAATATATAGATGTTCTGCAATAAACATTTTATATTTCTTACTCAAATATTGCAAAATTATATATCTAAATTATATCATACAAATATATATCAGTCTAACCTTATAATATTCCAAAAGTACACTTATTTCCATTTTCTATATTCCTTTACATGATATATATAAATCGCAAAAATGAATTTACATATGAATAATTGGATTTTTGCGATAAGA